>DASUTC010000280.1 GCA_036374795.1 Herpetosiphonaceae bacterium | reverse complement strand
GCTGAGCGAGACGACGGTGCTTGTCGAGGACTGGCCGCGTGAAACTCGGTTCCCTCAGCCGCCGCTTCTGCGCGGCCACGGGGTCATATCCAGTCTGCGTACCACGATCCACGCGCCCAGTCGCCTCTTTGGTATCCTCGGTGCCGACAGCACCACATGCCGAGCGTTCACGCCTGACGACGCTGATCTGCTTCGGAGCGTCGCCAATCTGCTGGCGCTGTCGATCGATCGCGTGGAGGCGCAGCAGACGGTGGAGCAGCGCGTGCGCGAGCGGACACGTGCGATCGAACGTCGGCATCAGGTTGCCGCAAGCCTGCGCGAGATCCTGACGATCCTGAACTCGAACCACACGCTGGATGACCTTCTGGACCAGCTCAGCGCGCAGGCATGTCGACTCCTCGGCGCTGCTGCCGGTGCGATCTATCGTCTCGACAGCCACGCGGCGATGCTCAATATTCGCGGCGTGTATGGTCTGCCTCCCAGTGACGGGGCGCTGAACCTGCCCGTTGCCTGGGGCGTTGCCGGCCAGGCCGTGCGCGAACGCCAGCCAGCCGCGATCTCCGACACACGGGTCCTCCTTTCTGGTCAGGACCACCGGGCGCCTGCGCCCCACGGGGAGGCGCGCCTGACCATGCTAGCCAATCGCTACCGTGCGCAGCTGGTGGTGCCGCTGATCATCAAAGCTGATGTCTACGGTGCTCTCGTGCTCTACTACGGCGAGCCGAGGACATTCTCCGACGAGGACGTGCAACTGGCAGTGGCGTTCAGCGATCAGGCCGTGCTTGCTATCGAGAATGCTCGCCTGATCGTCGCAGCCCAGGGCAAGGCCATTCTGCAAGAGCGCCAGCGCCTCGCCCGTGATCTCCACGATTCCGTAGCCCAAGCTTTGTATAGTGTGATCCTGCATGCCGAGGCGGCGACACGGGTGCTGCCTCTGGGAGATGATGCGACCGTCGCCGACTATCTCCGAGAGATGCAGACGACAGCTCAGGATGCCCTGGCGGAGATGCGTCTCCTGATCTTTGAGCTCCGTCCAACGGTCTTAGATCAGGAGGGATTGGTGGCCGCCCTCGCAGCCCGTCTGGAAGCGGTGGAAGAGCGGGCCAACCTGCAAACCGAGTTTACCGTAGCAGGCGTGGGTCGGCTGCCTCCCGTTGTCGAGCAGGCGGTGTATCGGATCGCCCAGGAGGCGCTGAACAATGTGCTCAAGCATGCCCACGCCACGCGCATTTGCGTGGCGCTGCGGCAGGAGCCGACCTGCATCATGCTTGAGATTATCGATGACGGGGTCGGATTCGATCCGGTTTCGGCTCGCACAAGGGGTGGGTGGGGCCTGCGCGGAATCGAGGAGCGCGTGGCCCAACACGGAGGTCGATTGACCCTGCACAGCGCACCAGGAGGCGGGACGCAGGTACGGGTGGAGATTGGAATATGAGTACTGCAATCCACGTGCTCGTCGTTGACGATCACGTCGTCGTCCGCAAAGGCATCCGCGCCTTGCTCGCAACCGAGCCGGACATTAAGGTGGTGGGCGAAGCCTCCGACGGCGAGGAGGCCATCGCGGAAGCGAACCGGCTGCGGCCTCACGTGATCCTGATGGATATCGTGATGCCGCACATGGACGGGATCGAAGCGATTCAGCGCATCCTCGCCAGCCAGCCTGAGGCCGGCATCCTGGTCCTGACCAGCTACGACGCCGAGGATAAGGTCTTTCCGGCCATCAAAGCCGGTGCGCTGGGCTATACCTTGAAGGACTCCGGACCGGCGGAGCTGGTCCGCGCGATCCATCGGGTCCACCGTGGCGAGTCATCGCTCCATCCGTCGATCGCCCGAAAAGTGCTCCACGAGCTGGCGCACCCTTCGGAGCGTCCACCGACCTCAGATCCGCTGACCGAGCGCGAGGTGGATGTGCTGCGTTTGGTGGCGCATGGACAGAGCGACCAGCAGATTGCCGCCGTGCTGACGATCAGCGAGGCCACCGTGCGCAAGCATGTGAGCAACATCAGGAGCAAGCTGCACCTCGCCAGCCGCACGCAGGCGGCGCTGTATGCCTTGCGCGAGGGCCTGACATCGCTCGACGATAAGGATACGGCAGCGTAGATCGGAGGGATGTGATGGGGCATCACCGAGGGTCGCTGTTGCGCGTCCTGCTGCTCGCGATCGTGGCGCTGCCGTCATGTGCCTCGGATCGGCGCGCGGCGACTGTCCCAGCCCCCGCCGTGCTTGCGGGCGATATTCGGACGCATGATCCGGGCATGATCCGGCAGGACACCACGTACTATGTGTTCTCCACCGGCGATGAGCGCGGCCTCAACCAGGGCAACATCCAGATCCGCACGTCACGCGATCTCGCGACGTGGGGCTTGATCGGCACCGTTTTCGACACCATCCCCTCCTGGATCACTACCGAGCTTGGCAGTACGCCGCCGAACCTCTGGGCACCGGATATTTCGCACGTCAACGGCAGATACTATCTGTACTATGTCGGCTCGCGCTCTGGCTCGAATAACTCCGTGATCGGCCTTGCTACCAACGTAACGCTCGATCCGGCGAGTCCCGACTATCGCTGGGTGGATCAGGGCATGGTGATCCGCTCGCGGCCATCCAACACCTGGAACGCGATCGACCCGGCCCTGGCCTTCGATGCCGACGGCGCGCCCTGGCTGGCCTGGGGATCGTTCTGGAGCGGAATCAAAATGTACCGCATCGATCCAAAGACCGGCAAGCTGGCGTCCGAGGAATCGAGCGACGGACGTGTACCGGCGAGCAGATGACCGGCGCTATCGGGGTGCAACGATCGAGATTTAACCGATGCGTACGGAGAACGGGCAAACGTTTGTGACGGTGTTCGAGACGCGCGGGACGTAAGACTCCCGTGCGTCGGCCTGGCTGCCTGCTTTGGTTCGGGCGAGAAGGAGCGATCTATGACACGCACGCAGCGGAGGAATACAGCGGGGCCGCCCGCATTATCCCCTGTGGCCCACACGGAGGTAGTCATCGATGATGCGTTTTGGGCACCACGACAGCGCATCAATCGCGAGCAGACCATTCCTCACATCTATGAGCAGTGTCGGCGCACCGGTCGGCTCGATGCGCTGCGTGGGGTCTGGAGCCCGGAGGTTGTACGGGGTGGCGTCGGAGGCAGCAACATTCCCGTGCTGTTCTGGGACTCCGATGTTGCGAAGTGGATCGAGGCGGCCAGCTACAGCCTGGCAACCCATCCCGACCCGCAGCTTGAGGCACAGGTGGATCAGGTGATTGCGGCGGTGGCGCAGGGCCAGCAGCCGGACGGCTACCTCAATAGCTGGTTCGGCGTTGTCGAGCCGGAAAAGCGCTGGACCAATCTGCGCGATTGGCACGAGCTGTACGATGCCGGCCATCTGATCGAGGCAGGTGTGGCGCACACTCAGGCCACGGGTAGGTATACGCTGCTCGACGTGGTTCGCCGCTATGCCGATTACATCGACTCGGTGTTTGGTCCTGAGGAGGGCAAGCGGCAGGGCTACTGCGGACACCCGGAGATCGAGCTGGCGCTGGTGCGGCTGTATCGCGCCACCGGCGAGCAGCGCTACCTGAATCTCGCGCGCTACTTCGTGGACGAGCGCGGTCGCCAGCCGCACTACTTCGACCAGGAGGCCCGCGCGCGCGGCGAGGACCCGGCGCAGTTCTGGGCGCGCACGCATGAGTACAGCCAGTCGCACTGCCCGGTGCGCGAGCAGGACGAGGTCGTCGGGCATGCCGTGCGTGCCGCCTACCTCTACAGTGCTATGGCTGACCTGGCCGCCGAGGATGGCGACCGTGACCTGCTGGCGGCGTGCCGCCGCCTGTGGCGGCACCTCACGACGAGGCGCATGTACGTCATGGGTGGGATCGGCTCCTCGAAGCAGAACGAGGGCTTCACCAACGACTACGATCTGCCGAACGAGAGCGCCTACGCCGAAACCTGTGCCGGGATCGCGCTGGTGTTTTGGGCGCAGCGCATGCTCCAGATCGATCTCGACCGGCGGTATGCCGATGTCATGGAGCTGGTGCTGTACAATGCCGTGCTGAGCGGCGTCTCAATGGATGGCAGGCACTTCTTCTACGATAATCCCCTGGCGAGCGACGGCACTCATCATCGTGCGGAGTGGTTTGGCTGCCCCTGCTGTCCGCCGAATCTGGCACGGCTCGTCGCCTCGCTTGGCGGCTACATCTACGCGCAGGGCGATGGCGAGGCGGTGGTGCATCTGTATGTGCAGAGCGAGGCGCGGCTCCGCATCGGCGAGCAGGCGGTGACGCTGCGCCAGACGACGAACTACCCTTGGGATGGCGCGGTGACGATCCGTGTCGGCCTCGCCGGGCCGAGGACCTTCGGCCTCCGCCTCCGCGTTCCAGCCTGGTGCCGCACACCACGCATCTCGATCAACGGCGTTGCGGTCGAGGTGGCAGACATGGCGCAGGGCGGGTACGCGTACGTCCACCGGACCTGGCAAGACTGTGACGAGGTGGCCCTGGATCTGCCGATGGAGGTCGAGCGGCTGTACGCGCATCCCGATGTGCGCGCCGACGCAGGCAGTGTCGCGCTGCGGCGTGGCCCGATCGTGTACTGCCTGGAGCAGGCGGACCACCGGGTGCCGCTGCACCGCCTCCTGCTGCCCGGGCAGGCCGAGTGCATCGCCCGCTTCGACGCTGAGCAGCTTGGCGGGGTGGTGATTCTGGAAGCACCCGGCGCTGCGCTCTCGGACGCCGGGTGGGACGCTACTCTCTACCGAGCTACCCCACCGGAGACTGAGCCGTGCGCCATCCACGCCATCCCCTACGTTGCGTGGGACCACCGCGCCGCCGGTCCGATGACGGTCTGGGTCCGCGAGCTCCACAGTAACCCGGAAACCTCGTGACCTGCGGGGCAGGACAATGCGTGAAGGGCCAGTCGCCGAACCGGTAGCCAGATCTGGTTCGGCGACTGGCATGCTGGCCTGGAGCACAGAGAGCGCTGGAGGCGCGTCGGCAGCCAGGAGCGGTGCGAGAGCCAGCGCTGGCCGCTGGGCACGCGCCGACCATACGCAATTCGTGTAGCTCCACTACACAGATGTGCATCCAACAATAGTCAAAAAGTGGTAGTTTTGCGTATGCCCCATTCACGCGCTGCTGACGACAAGGTCTTCCCCGCCTGTCATACTTGCGTGACGATGGGCGCAGTGCGCGTGAGGCAAAGGTACCACGATGGCACAACCTATCCGGCTGCTCATTACCGACGACAGCGTGCGTGCCCGGCATGGATTGCGCGCCCTGCTGTCCACCTCGCCTGAGGTTGAGGTGGTGGGTGAGGCGACGAACGGCGAGGAAGCTGTGTGCCTGGTGGCGGAGTTCCATCCCGATGTCGTGCTGATGGACGTGCAGATGCCGCTGATGGATGGCGTGGAAGCTACCCGACGCATCAAGCGCCTGTGGCCCGAAGTCCAGGTGATCGTCCTGACGATCTATGCCGAGCAGCAGGCGGCGGCGCTGACAGCCGGAGCGGATAGCTTCGTGATTAAAGGGGGCGCACCAGAGCAGTTGTTGGCAGCATTGGGTGTGTTTGGCGCAGTTGGTAAGCGATAGCGCGGCTTAAGCCCGGCGCTATCTCGCCGTAGAACGAGGTGATGAAGGCCGATCAGCCGGAGCAGAAGACCGGTGGACGCGCACGACACGTCCACGGCTACCCACGACGATACGGAGCTTGAGTCGCACGCTCACGATGGGCGTCGCCATAGGTGATCCGACGATGGCGGCGAACGTCCACGATCCACGTTCTCGATGTCCCAGATCCCAGGGTCGAGATCGACTGGAGCCTGTCTGGTAATGGATACAGAGGAGTAGTGCCATGACATCTCATCGTGACCCACACGTCATCAGCCGACGCCGGTTTCTCAGCGCCACCGCCGCCGGCCTCAGCAGCCTTGCGCTTGCCGCCTGCGGCGCGGGGACCAGCGAAGCACCTGCCGGCGCAACAACCGGCGCGGAAGCCGGAGCAGCAGTACCCGAAGCCTCACCGACCGAAGCGCCAACGCCAACTCCCGTGGTGCTTGGCACGGGTAATCGGAAAGTGACCTTCTGGCATGGTCTTGGCGGGCCGGACGGCGCCACGCTGGTCAAAATGCTCCAGCAATACTCCCAGGAACATCCAGACGTGACGATCAGCTCGGAAACCTATGCCTGGGATCTGCTGTACCAGAAATTGCCCACCGCGACTGCCGCCGGAACACCCCCGCACCTGGCGATCTTTCACAGCTGGGCCATGCAGCAGTTTGCGGCGCAAGGTCTGCTCCAGGATGCCGATACCCTCTTCTTCGGGCCGGGGCTGATTGCCAAGGACGATTTCAACCAGGGCCTACTTCAGACGATCTCAGCCGACGGCAAGGTGCTGGGCATTCCCTTTGACAATCATGGGTTCCTGAATTTCATCAACACCAAAATCATCACGGACGCGGGACTCGACCCCAAGAATCTGCCGAAGAACGGGACCGAATTCATCGAGTGGGCGCAGAAGATCGTGGTCGACGAGAGCGGCAAGCATCCGAACGAGGAGGGCTTTGCCGCCGACCGCGTGAAGATCTGGGCGACGCATACCGGGTGGCAGCGCTACAGTGTCGTCTCGACGATCTGGCAGTTCGGGGGCGGGATTATCAGCGATGACGGCAAGACGTCGCTGCTGAACGATCCGAAAACCATCGCCGCCGTGCAATACTGGCACGATCTGATCTTCAAGCATCATGTGGTCCCTGCCCCGGTCGCCGGTCTTCCCTTCGAGTGGGATATGTTTAAGGACTCGCTTGCGCTGATGTGGAATGGCGGCTGGCAGCTCAATTTCTTCAACGATAATCCAGAGGCCGCCGAGGTGATGCAGCCGGGCTACCTCAACTCGTTCGCGCCGGATGGCAGCCAGGCCACCCGCTTCGACGCGCATACGATGGTCGTGCCGATGGGCGTCGAGGGCGACGATCTCGAAGCAGCCAAGGATCTGATCGTGTGGCTCTCCAACAACGGCGCAACATGGGCCACCTCCGGCCAGGTACCCGCACGGCTTTCGGTCCAGCAGCAGCCCGACGTGCAGAATATCCCGGTGGTGAAGACCGCAGCGGCGGAGTTTAACGAGATCGGGCGCAACGGTCCGTCGCATCCCGCGATCAACGAGATCGTCGTCGCCTACGAGACGGCGATCAGCTCGGCGCTGTCGGGCCTGATGCCTGCGGATCAGGCGATGAACGAGGCGCATACCGCTGTCCAGTCGATCCTTGACCGAGGCTAGCGGTTGTGGGGTGTGTGGGGATACGCCGCGCGCCCATCGTGAAAGGAAGCGGATATGGCTACCTCGACACCGGCGCAGCGCGACATGGCACGGCAGGTTGAGCGTACGCCGCGCACACGCGAGCTACGCAAGCAGCTTCCGAACTATCTGTTTATCCTGCCGCATCTCATCTTCTTCTCGGTCTTTCTGCTCTGGCCGATCTTCTTTGGCCTGCGTATGAGCTTTTACGACTGGAAGATCATGGCGCGGACGCAGCAATGGATCGGCTTCGATAACTACATCGGCCTCTGGAGCGATCCCCTGTGGTGGAAGACGCTGGGCAACACGGTCTATTTCGCGCTGCTCACGATGGCGGCGATCATGGTCGTGTCGCTTGCCGCCGCGGTCGCCGTCAAACAAGAGGTCCGTGGCCGCCACCTCTTTCGGACGCTGTTCTACCTGCCTGTGCTGCTGTCGGTTTCGGCGATGGCGCTGGTGTTGCAGCGCTCCTTCGACCCGCAGCGGGGACTCCTGAACTACTACATCACCGACGTGTTCAACGGGCCGCGCATCAACTGGCTGGGCGATCCGCAGCTCGTGATTCCCTCGCTGACCCTTGCCACGGTCTGGTGGCAGTTCGGCGTGCCGATGCTGACGTTCCTCGCGGGATTGCAAGGCATTCCCGAATCGCTCTACGAGGCTGCCAAGATCGACGGTGCCAACGCCCGCCAGTCGTTTTTCCGCATCACGCTGCCGCTGCTCAAGCCGACGCTGCTGTTCGTCGGCGTCACGCAGTTCATCGGCCAGATGCAGATGTTTGGTCAGTCCTTGATTATGACCGGCGGCGGGCCGGGCAACGAGTCCAAGACGGTCATGTTCTATCTGTATCAGACGGCGTGGTCGTTCTTCCGCATGGGCTACGCCTCAGCGATGGCGGTGGTCCTTGCGCTGATTATGGTGGTGGTCACACTGATCCAGTTCAGGCTCTTGCGCCAGGAAGCAGACTAGAAGGAGAGAGGCAATGGCAGCGTTGACACGTGGGCTCAGCCGACCACAGCGCTTTTCCGTGGGCACCGCCCTGCTCTACATCGGGCTGGTCATCGGCTCGGTCCTGACGCTCATGCCGATCGTGTACATGTATACGCGCGCGTTTATGCCGGAGGCGGAGCAGATGACGTGGCCGATCCAGTGGATTCCGCTGAATCCGACGATCGACAACTTCCGCAGGATTTTGAGCGATCCCACCTTGCCGGTCTTCCGCTGGCTGCTCAACAGCATCTTTGTGTCGACCGCCGTCACGGCGCTTGTGCTCTTTATGTGCTCGCTGACGGCCTATGGCTACGCCCGGCTGCACTTCCCAGGCCGGGATATTATTTTCTTCGTCCTGCTCACCAGCCTGATGGTTCCTGGCGCGGTGACGTTCATCCCGAATTTCTTGCTGATGCGGAACCTTCGATGGCTCGACAGCTACAACGCGCTGATCTGGCTGCATGGCGCGAACGTGTTCGGCGTGTTCCTGCTGCGGCAGCACTTCTTGAGTATCCCGAAGGAGCTTGAGGAGGCCGCGATCGTCGACGGCGCGGGGCGCTTCCGTATCTACTGGCAGATTGCCTTGCCGCTGGTCAAGTCGGCGATGGTGGCGCTGGGCATCTTCACCTTCCTTGGTAACTGGAACGACCTGTTATGGCCGCTGGTGGTGATGAGCGATCGCACCCGGCTGACGCTGCCGGTCGGCCTGCAAGTGCTGGGCGGCGGCAACTACGTCCAGCGCGGGATCACGCTGGCGGCGGCGGCGCTCGCAACCACGCCGCCGCTGCTCCTGTACGCGATCTTCCAGCGGCGCATCGTCGCGGGGATCACGCTGACCGGGATGGGCGGGCGGTAAGGCACGCGCGGCGATGATCGCCGCTGCCGGATCACGCGGAAGATGAGGAGAGGACGAGGAGACTCATGCACGCAACAACCCTGACGATTCGGGCCGACGCGCCGATCGGAACGATCTCACCACGGCTCTACGGCCATTTCGCCGAGCATCTGGGACGATGCTGCTACGAGGGGCTGTGGGTCGGCCCCGGCGAGCGAGCAATCCCGCACCAGGATGGCTTTCGCGCCGACGTGCTGGACGCGCTGCGGGCGCTGCCGGTCCCCCTCTTGCGCTGGCCGGGCGGCTGCTACGCCGACCACTACCACTGGCGCGACGGGATTGGTCCCGCCGAGCAGCGTCCGATTCGCCTCGGCATGTCCTGCGGCCTCCAGGTCGAAGACGACAACAGCCTGGGGACGCACGAGTTTCTACGGCTGTGTACGCTGCTGGGTGCCGAGCCGTATCTGGCGGGGAATGTCGGCAGCGGCACGCCGCAGGAGCTATGCGACTGGGTGGAGTACTGCAACAGCGCGGTGCGGACGACGCTGGCGCGCGAGCGCGCGGCCAATGGGTCGCGCGCGCCATTCGGCGTCAAGCTCTGGGGTGTCGGCAACGAGAGCTGGGGCTGCGGCGGCAACTACGATGCCGTCAGCTACGCCCACGAGTACCGGCGCTACGCCACGATGCTACGGCATGTCGACGAGAACACCGAGCTGGTTGCCTGCGGCCTCGAAGACCCCAACCTTTTTGCTTCGGGCCATGAGGCCGACTGGAATGCCAGGCTGCTTGCAGCGCTGGGCAAGAACATCGATCTGGTCGACCATCTCGCGATCCACTATTACTGGATCACGGGCGGGCCTGAAACCGAGTTCAGCGAGGAGGAGTACTATCGCCTGCTGGACGAGGCGGAGCAGACCGAGCGCCTGGTCCAGCGCACCGCCGCGACGATTCAGGAGGCCACCGCTACGTACCAGCGCCCGGGCAAGCAGCATCGCATCGGGATTGCGCTGGACGAGTGGGGCGTCTGGCATCCCGAAGCGCGCCCGTGGGGACCGCGCGGCCAGGTCGCCTGCCGCGCGCCGATCACCTACGAGCAGGCAAACACGCTGCGCGACGCGCTGGCCGCAGGCGTTGCGCTGGAGGGCTTCCACCGTCAATGCGGCGTGCTGACGCTGGCGAACCTGGCGCAGATCGTCAACGTGCTCCAGGCGGTGGTGATGACCGAGGGACCGGAGATGTGGCTGACGCCGACGTATCATGTGCTGCGGCTGCACCGGCCCCACCTGGGCGCAACCGCGCTTCCTGTTGACATAACGCAGGGCGACAGCCTGCCGGGTGGGTCGCCCGCCGTGAGCGCCACGGCCTCCCGGCAGGATACCGGCGTTGCCGTGACGATCATCAATCGCCACTGGGATCAGCCTGCCGACGTGCGGATCGTCGGCGGCAGCGGCCAGGCAAGCGCTGAGATTCTGACGGCGGATCGTCCCAGCGCGGTGAACAGCGCGCGCGATCCGAGCCGGGTTGCCCCGGCGGCGCTCACGGTCCAGCGCGACGGGAACGCCTATCGCGTGGAGCTGCCGCCGCATGCCCTTGCGACGATGGTGCTCCGTGGGAGGTAGCGGAGATGGAGCAGGGCTGTGCCACAGACATAAGCAGGAGCAACATTGCGCAAGGAGGCTGGCTATGGCAGTTCCTATCGGCGTGGCCGAGGCGGCGGCGGTACTGCAAGATCACTTCGGCGCACGGCTTGAGGCCGACTACGACGACGGTCGCCATGAGATGGTCGACGCGCTCCGGCAGCATTTCCGCATTTCCGCTCGTGAGGCCAGGAGGCTGGTCGACGAGCTGGAGCACGCGCGCACGATCCGCTGGCGACCGGGATCGCGTGCAAACACCGCCCTCGGCGAGCCCTCGAATGCGCTCGGCGGCATCGGGGCCGGCACGGGCATGAGCGGTACGGCATCGCCGGCGGCACTGGGTGGTATGGGGGAGCATCTCGTCCCGATGCATCCTGGGAGCTACTGGCAGCTTGAGCCACCCGACTAACCCGTCACGCGGGATCGCTACGCGAGCGGCGGGATCGACGACCGCCTGCCGGGCACCGACATTCGCCTGGAACCCGATGGCATGCCGCCCACCACGGCGGATGGAACGCCGCGCTGCTTCCTGCCGCCGTGGCGCACCCATGCAGCGCGCTGACGAACGTGTGCGCCATGACCATCAAGGAGCAGGCACTACCACGGCCTGAGCATCGGTTCTAGCGAGGCTCAGGCAGGCTGGAGACGAACATGGATCGAAACGATGCCCAACGAGCACTTGAGCGCGGCACGACCGTACTTGGCATCGAGCTGGGATCGACGCGCATCAAAGCGGTGCTGATCGACGAGCAGCATACGCCGATCGCTTCAGGAAGCTATGCCTGGGAAAACCGATACGAAAGCGGCGTCTGGACCTACCAGCTCGAAGATGTTTGGACGGGCGTGCAGGAAAGCTACCGGAAGCTCAGCGCCGAGGTCCGCGAGCGGTATGCCATCCCCATCCCGCACACAGCCATCGGCGCCATCGGCTTCAGCGCTATGATGCATGGCTATATGGCATTCGATCGCCGTGGGACGCTCCTCGTCCCGTTTCGGACTTGGCGCAACACCATGACAGGACCGGCTTCGGAAGAGCTCACCGAGCTGTTCCAATTCAACGTTCCGCAGCGCTGGAGCATTGCCCATCTCTACCAGGCGATCATGAACAAGGAGCCCCACGTCGGGGATATTCATTATCTGACCACGCTGGCTGGCTATGTCCATTGGAAGCTGACGGGGCACACGGTGGTGGGCGTCGGCGAAGCTTCGGGCATGTTCCCCATCGATAGCACGATCAACGATTACGATGCGCGCATGATCGCGATCTTCAACGAGCGCCTCACGGCGGAAAAGATTGTGTGGAGAGTCCAGGACATCCTGCCGAACGTCCTTGTCGCTGGCGCTGCCGCTGGCGCGCTGACCGCGGAAGGCGCGCGATTGCTCGATCCCACCGGCCACCTGCGGGCGGGAATCCCGCTCTGCCCGCCAGAGGGCGACGCGGGCACCGGCATGGCCGCGACCAACAGCGTGGCCGAGCGCACGGGCAATGTCTCCGCCGGAACCTCCGTTTTTGCCATGATCGTGTTAGAGAAACCGCTGTCGAAGGTCTATCCCGAGATTGACCTGGTGACAACGCCCACCGGCAAGCCGGTCGCGATGGTCCATAGCAACAACTGCACATCCGATCTCAATGCCTGGGTTGACCTGTTCGGGGAATTCACGCAGGCGCTTGGGGTGGAGCTGAGCGAGGCTAGGCTGTTTGACCTGCTGTACACTACGGCGCTCGTCGGCGATGCGGATGGCGGCGGGCTGCTCGCCTACAACTACGTGTCGGGCGAGCATATCACGCACCTTGAAGCGGGTCGTCCATTGTTCGTCCGCACCCCGGACAGCCGCTTCACGCTGGCGAACTTCATGCGCGTGCATCTGTTCGCGGCACTCGGCGCACTGAAGATCGGGCTGGACATCCTCTTTACCCAGGAGCACGTGCAGATCGACCAGGTGGTCGGTCACGGCGGCTTCTTCAAGACCCCGGCCGTGGCGCAAACGATCATGGCCGCGGCGATGAAGGTCCCCGTTTCTGTTATGGAGACGGCAGGCGAGGGCGGCGCCTGGGGCATTGCCCTGCTTGCCGCCTATATGCTCCAGAAGGCACCCCATGAGTCCCTGGAAACCTATCTCGCCGATACGGTCTTTGCCGGAGAGCACGGCACGACGATCGCGCCCAATCCGGCGGATGTGGACGGCTTTACCGCGTTCATGGAGCGCTACACGCAGGGACTCAGCATCGAACGCGCCGCCGTGGATGCGCTGAGGGAGCAGAGCCACGATCAGCAAGCGAGGAAGTGATATGCTCGAACAACTCAAAGAACAGCTTTGGAAGCTGCACCTGGAGCTACCAAAAAACGGGCTGGTGAAATGGACCGGCGGCAATGTCAGCGCGCGCGATCCGGAGAGCGGGCTGGTGGTGATCAAGCCCAGTGGTGTGCTCTACGCGGACCTGCGCCCAGCGGATCATGTCGTGATCAACCTCCAGGGCGAGATCGTCGAGGGCCATCTCAAGCCCTCGTCGGACACCGCCAGCCATCTCTACATCTACCGGCAACGGCCCGATGTCAACGGCGTGGTGCATACCCACTCGGCCTATGCCACCGCCTTTGCCGCACTTGGCAAGCCGATCCCGGTGTATCTCACCGCGATTGCCGATGAGTTCGGCGGCCCGATCCCCTGCGCCGGTTTTGCGCTGATCGGCGGTGAGGAGATCGGCCAGCAGGTGGTCGCGCACATCGGCGACTCGGCGGCGGTGCTGCTGAAGAACCACGGGGTGTTCACGGTCGGGCCGACGGCTACGGCGGCGGTCAAGGCGGCGGTGATGGTCGAAGACGTTGCGAAGGCGGTCTGGCTGGCGCTGCAACTGGGCACGCCCGACGAGATTCCGGCTGAGGCTGTCGCGAAACTGCATGATCGGTATATGCATGTCTACGGTCAGCGATGACGTAGGGCAAAGGAGCAGTTGAGCATGATCGACCTCAAGCAATTCGAGGTGTGGCTTGTCACCGGCAGCCAGCACTTGTACGGCCCGGAGACGCTGGAGCAGGTGGCCGACCATTCGCGCGTGATCGCGCGGGCGCTGAACGACGCGGCGGCCATGCCGGTGCAGGTCGTCTTTAAGCCGGTGCTGACCACACCCGGCGAGATCTATCAGCTCGCCCTGGAGGCCAACGCCGCGCCGACCTGTGTCGGCCTGATCACCTGGATGCACACGTTCTCGCCGGCCAAGATGTGGATCGCGGGGCTGCGCGCGCTGCACAAGCCGTTCGCGCACCTGCATACGCAATATAACCGCGACCTTCCCTGGGCCGAGATCGACATGGACTTCATGAACCTGAACCAGTCGGCCCACGGCGACCGCGAGTTTGGCTTCATCGGCAGCCGGATGCGCCTGGAGCGCAAGGTGGTCGTCGGGCACTGGCAAGACGACGATGTGCAGCACAAGCTCGGCGTCTGGGCGCGCGCCGCGTGTGCCTGGCACGACGCGCAGGGCGCGCGCTTCTGCCGCTTCGGCGATAATATGCGCGAGGTGGCCGTGACCGAAGGCGATAAAGTCGAGGCGCAGATCCGGCTCGGCTATAGCGTCAACGGCTACGGGATCGGCGATCTGGTGGATGTCATGAGCCAGGTCGGCGACGACGAGGTGGATCGCCTGATCGGCGAGTATCTCGAAGCGTACGATGTGGCGGAGCCGCTGCGCCCAGGCGGTGATCGGCATCAGTCGCTCCGTGATGGTGCGCGGATCGAGGCGGCGCTGCGGCATTTTCTGCGGGACGGCAGGTTCAAAGGCTTTACTGACACGTTTGAGGATCTGCATGGCCTGCCGCAGCTGCCGGGCCTCGCCGTTCAGCGCCTGATGGCGGACGACTATGGCTTTGCCGGCGAGGGCGACTGGAAGACCGTCGCGCTCGTGCGGGCGATGAAGGTGCTGGCCGCCGGGCTGGAGGGCGGCACGTCCTTTATGGAAGACTATACGTACCACCTCGCGACGAGCGGCCACAAGGTGCTCGGCTCCCACATGCTCGAAGTCTGCCCGACGATCGCCGCCGACCGGCCCCGGCTGGAGGTCCATCCCCTGTCGATCGGCGGCAAGGCCGACCCCGTCCGGCTGGTCTTCGATTCGCAGACGGGAGCGGCGGTCAACGCCTCGATCATGGATATGGGCAATCGCTTCCGCATGGTCGTCAACGCCGTAGACGTGGTGCCCAAGGATGCGCCGCTGCCGAAGCTGCCGGTGGCCCGCGCGCTGTGGGTGCCGCAGCCCGACATGAAAACTGCGGCGACGGCCTGGATCTACGCCGGCGGCGCGCATCATACCGGCTTCAGCCTGGCATTGACCGCCGAGCATCTCGAAGACTTCGCGGCGATGGCCGGTATCGAGTTCCTGCTGATCGATCAGGACACCAGGATCTCGGCATTCAAGAACGAGCTGCGCTGGAACGATATGTACTATGCGCTGGCGAAAGGATTGTAGCCGGTGGCGACGCTCGCTGCCGGAACGCTGCAGCTTTCCCGGCCAGCCAACCCTGTACGCCGTCGCTGGCCGGTCACTTGAAGCTTTCGAGCCTGGGCTGGATCTACGATTTGACATCGGAAACCGTTGTCGCCGCGCCTCGCACGCTGGTGCCATCCAGCCGCGACCGAGCGCTCTAACGTCGTGTGGAGGGGCAATCATGTCCAAAAACCCATTGTTCGATCTGCGCAAGCGTGGTCAGAGCATCTGGTACGACAGCATCAGCCGGGGACTGATCGCATCCGGCCAGTTGCAGAAGCTGGTCGATGACTACGCCGTGGTTGGCGTGACCTCCAACCCGACCATCTTCGAGAAAGCCTTTGGCGGTAGTGCGGACTACGATGACGACATTCGTGCCCTGAGCGAGTCGGGCCTGCGCGCGCCGGAGATCTATGAGCGGCTGGCGACCGACGACATTCGTCGCGCATGCGATGTCCTGATGCCACTCTACGAAGCGACGCAGCACATCGACGGACAGGTGAGCATCGAGGTGAGTCCATGGCTCGCCCACGACACGCAGGAAACCGTGGCGGAAGCTCGCTGGCTATGGCGTACGGTGGGCAGGCCCAATCTGATGGTCAAAATCCCCGGTACCCAGGAAGGTATTCCAGCCGTCGAGCAGCTAATCTCTGAGGGGCTGAGTATCAACATCACGCTGCTCTTTGCGGTGTCAGTGTACGAGCAGGTGATCGATGCCTACCTCAAGGGGCTGGAGCGCCGGGTCGCGGAGGGTCAACCAATCGACCGGATTCACTCCGTCGCGAGCTTCTTCGTCAGCCGCGTCGACACGATGGTCGACAACGAGCTTGCGGCGCAGATCCAGGCGTCGGACGATGCGACCGAGCAGGCGCGGCTGCGTGGGCTCTTGGGCAAGGCGGCCATCGCTAACGCAAAGCTGGCCTATCAGGCGTTCAAGCGTGTCTTTGGACAGGAGATCCCCAATCCTCGTTGGGAGGCGCTCCGAGCGAAAGGTCCCAACCTCCAACGACCGCTGTGGGCCAGCACCAGCACGAAGAATCCGGCCTACCCCGATACGATGTATGTGGCGGAGCTGGTCGGACCCCATACCGTGAACACGGTGCCGGAGAGCGCACTGCTCGCGTTTGCCGATCACGGGGTGGTCCGTGGGACCACCGTCGAGGAGGACATCGGGCACGCGCAGCAGGTGGTGAGCGAGCTGGCGGACGTCGGCATCGATCTCCAGGAGATCACGGAGCGCCGACTGGTGGTGGAGGGGGTGCGATCGTTCACGGCTTCGTTCGACACGCTGCTCCATCAGTTGCGCACGAAGCGCGACACCATCCTGGCAGCGAGTCCAGGCGGGCAACACGTTGCGCTGGGTGCCGAACAACGCCGTTGAAACCTGAGATGGACCGTGCCTGTTACGGACAGGCGACCTGCGCCCCGCGCGCTCGATGGCCGGTCTTCGGGCCGGGGCGTTGCAGGCGCGATGGTGTGCGTGACGACGATCTGCACGAGATGCGAGCACTCGTTGTGGGATAGAAAGGAAGCGTGACGTCATGGAGACGGCCAGAATCATTGCGGACCCTGAGTTTCGGATCGGGGTCGTCGATCCACGCTTGTTCGGCTCGTTCATCGAGCACCTGGGCCGGGCGGTGTATACCGGCATCTACGAGCCCGGACACCCGACAGCGGACGACATGGGCTTTCGGCGCGATGTGCTTGACCTTGTCCGCGAGCTGCGCGTCCCGATCGTGCGCTATCCCGGCGGTAACTTTGTCTCCGGCTATGACTGGCGCGACGGCGTGGGGCCGAACGACCAGCGCCCGCGACGGCTCGATCTCGCCTGGCGGAGCCTGGAGACGAACGAGGTCGGTACGGACGAGTTCTGTGCGTGGGCGCGGCGTGCCGGCACGGAGGTCAATCTCGCCGTCAATCTCGGAACCGGCGGCATCGACACCGCGCGCAGCCTGGTCGAGTACTGTAACCACCCGGGCGGCAGCCTGTATAGCGACATGCGGATTGCCAACGGCCACCGGGAGCCGTACAAGATTAAGACATGGTGCCTCGGCAATGAGATGGATGGTCCCTGGCAGCTCGGCCACCGAACCGCCGATGAGTATGGCAGGCACGCAGCACGGACCGCCATCGCCATGAAGTGGGTCGACTCGTCGATCGAGCTGGTGGCGTGTGGCAGCTCGCACGCCCAGATGCCGACCTTCGGCGAGTGGGAGGCGACGGTCCTCGACCATGTCTATGAGTACGTGGAGTACCTGTCGCTCCATCAATACTACCGGAATACCGACGATCTGGGCACCTTCCTCGCCCAAACGATCGAGATGGACGACTTTATCCGGAGTGTGGTTGCGATCTGTGACTTCGTGCGGGCCAAGAAGCGGCTCAAGAAGCAGCTCTATCTCTCCTTCGACGAGTGGAACGTGTGGTATCAGAACCCCATCGATCGAGAGATGATGCGGGATCACCCGTGGCAGGTAGCGCCGCCGCTGTTCGAGCGGCCATACACCCTCGAAGATGCGCTCGTAGTGGGTCTTATGCTCATCACCTTGCTGCGGCACGCCGATCGCGTCAAGATTGGCTGCATGGCGCAGCTCGTGAACACGATCGCTCCCATTAGCACCGTCACGGGCGGCGGGGCCTGGCGGCAGACGATCTACTATCCTTTCCTGCATGCCTCGCGGTATGGGCGAGGCACGGTCCTCGACCTCCAGGTCAGCTCGCCGACGTACGCAAACAAGGAGTTTGACGCGGTGCCCCTGCTCGATGCGGTTGCGGTCCTCGACCAGGAGCGCGAGGAGCTGAGCATCTTTGCCGTCAACCGAGGCCAGGAAGGAGCCTTACCCCTGGAGGGGGATCTGCGGGGCACGATGGGCTATCGCGTTGTCGAACACCTCGTGCTTGAGCATCCCGATCCGCTGGCAACCAACACGATCGAGCGCCCAAACGAGGTCGTGCCGCACACACGTGGCAATGCAGAGCTTTCGGACGGCAGGCTGACTGCCACACTGGCACCTCTGTCGTGGAACGTCATCCGCCTGTCCAGGCCGCGACGCTAGACATGCACATGCGCGTCCGCGCTGAAGTGATGGTCGGGCACCACCACACGGTGCCCGATCGAACCGTGCCGCTGATTGGGCGCATCGGTAAAGGCGGCACCGCACATGCCTGGAGATTCCTGACGTGTACGTTGTGGGCGAATGGCAGGAGAATCGATGCGGCTCCGTCGTCAGTGCGCACCTGCAGCGACGGCACAGGCTCCAGCACGGCGACCGTCATTCCGAACTGACGTGATAGTATAATACGCTGTACGATAACGCAAAGGCAAGGATCGGTTTCTGTTCTTGCCGGTCTAAGGAGTTGGCGTATGACACCAGGCACCCGTTCACGGCAGGACATCCTTGACCTTTCGCGTGAAACCACGCTGTACGAGTGGACCGCTCAGCGGGCGATCAAGCCGCTCGTGATCGATCGAGCCAAGGGCATCTATGTCTGGGATGTTGACGGCACGCGCTACCTGGATTTTAACTCGCAGCTGATGTGCGTCAACATCGGTCATGGCGACGAGCGCGTGCTGAGCGCGATCAAGGCGCAGATCGACAAGCTCTGTTATGTTGCGCCCACGGCTGCGACGACCGCAGCGCGCGCTGAGCTGGGTCGGCTGCTCCAAGAGATCACGCCTGGTAATCTCAGCAAAGCCTTTTTCACAAACGGCGGAGCCGAGGCCAACGAGAACGCCATCAAGATCGCGCGGATGGTCACGGGCCGTCACAAGATCATTGCGCGCTACCGCTCGTATCATGGGGCGACGGCAGGCGCGATTACGCTGACTGGCGATCCTCGGCGCTGGGCCGCTGAGCCCGGCATTCCTGGAGTTGTTCGCGTGATGGACCCGGATCGCTATCGCTGCCGCTGGTGCGGTGATCGACCGGCCTGTACGCTGGATTGTCTCAACCATATCGAGGATGTGATCCGATTTGAAGGACCCCACACGATCGCCGCGGTCATCGTCGAGCCAGTCGTCGGCACGAATGGGCTGATCATTCCGCCCGACGGGTATTTGCCTGGCCTGCGCGAACTTTGTACCCGGTACGGTATTCTGCTGATTTGCGATGAGGTTATGAGCGGCTTTGGCAGAACCGGGGCATGGTTTGCCGTGGATCACTGGGGCGTCACACCTGATATTATGACGGTCGCCAAAGGGCTGACCTCGGCCTACGTGCCGCTGGGCGCGACGATCGTCACGGATACGATCGCCGAGTACTTCGAGGACCGGCCACTCTCGGCTGGGCTTACCTACAACGCGCATCCGGTCGGCTGTGCGGCGGCAATCGCCTGTATCAAGGTGTACCAGGAGGACCGGCTGATCGAAAATGCGCGGGTGCTGGGCCAGGTGCTCGCAGCGGAGCTGCACCAGTACAAGGAGCGGCATCCTTCGGTGGGCGATGTCCGGTCGATTGGGCTGTTCAGTATCGTCGAGCTGGTCAAAAACCGCGCCACTCGCGAACCGCTGATACCGTTCAATCCCGGCCCGGATGAGCTCGGCCCGATGCCGGAATTCAACGCATTTCTGCGGCATAACGGCCTGTTTACCTTTGTGCGTTGGAATACATTCTTTATCAACCCGCCGCTCTGTATCACTGAGGAGCAACTGCGCGAAGGGCTGGCGATCATCGACCGCGGCCTTGAGATCATCGATCGAGCGGTAGCGTAGCCCCGAAATGATCTCGGATGGCACGGAGAATACGTCGGCCAGGCGGCGTTCACGGCGCGCTCCGCTTCGCGCTGTCGCTGTCCTGATTGCCGACCCGCCAGGCCGCACTGGCAAGGTTGCCATCCAGAACGGCGCGCACCGTGTGCGTCAACTGCTCCGGCGTCACCGGCTTCTGCAAGAACGCCGCAACCTGGTCCACCAGCCCGATTTCATCGATCACGGTCACTGTATCCCCCGACATCACGATGATCTTGCTGGTGGGCCGCATCTCCATCAGATGCTTGACGAGCGCAGCACCGCTCAGCTTGGGCATCTCCATATCGGTAATCGCCAGATGAATCGTCGCTGGATAGGTTGCTGCTATCCCCAGCCCCTCCTCGCCGTCAACGGCGGTCAGCACGGTGTAGCCCTGCGCCGTCAGCACCTTTGCGATCAGCTCACGCACGGCTGCGTCGTCTTCGGCGAGCAGCACCGTTTCGGTTCCACACGGCAGCCCGGTTGTCGTCGGCGCGTGCGCCTGCGCCGGGTGGTGGTCGCGGGCCACGGGAAGGTACACCGTGACCGTGGTGCCGTACCCCAGGCGGCTGGTCAGCCCGATGTGTCCGTGATGCTGCTTGATAATGCCATAGCAGGTTGCTAAGCCCAGGCCGGTCCCCTGCCCTGGTGGTTTCGTCGTAAAGAATGGCTCAAAGACATGCTCCACCACGTCCGATGGGATCCCGTACCCGGTATCCTGGACCGCCACGCGGACATACGCTCCCGGAGGCACTAGGCTATGGAGCGCATCACCCGCTTCAACTGTAACATTGGACGTTGTGATCGTCAGGGTGCCGCCCTCCGGCATGGCATCCCGCGCGTTGACCGCCAGGTTCATCAATACCTGGTCCATCTGACTCGAATCGGCGATGACGGGCCTCACCTCCGACGCCAGCTCTGTGACTACGTCAATCTCCTTGCCGACCAACCGGCGGAGCAGCTGACTCACCCCAACAATCTGGCTGTTGAGATCAATCATGCCGGGCAGCGTCACCTGCTTGCGGGCAAAGGTGAGCAGCCGTCCGGTGAGATTCGCCCCGCGCTCCACCGCGCGCTGAATTTCCTCCAGATCCGCAACGGCTGGATGATCGGGTGGCAGAGTCATCTGGGCAAGGGCGGCGCACCCGCTCATGACCGAGAGCAGGTTGTTGAAGTCATGGGCGATGCCGCCGGCCAGGCGTCCCACGGTTTCCAGCTTTTGTACGTGCAGCATCTGGGCCGTGAGGCGTTTCTGTTCGGTGATGTCGGTGGCGATTCCGAGATACCCGACGAACGCAGCCGACTCATCATGTTGCGGCGTAATCCATAGGGCAAACACATGGTTGGCTACCTCGATCTCCGTCTGGAACGCCTCCCCAGCCAGCCCCCGGCGGGCAACGTCCTGGATCATCGACGAGTCGGGAAACAGATCGAGCGCGGACTTTCCCACAACCTGCCCAGGCTGCAACCCGAACGCATACAGTCCTTTGCCTTCGGCGAGGGTAATGATGCCGTGCCGATTCACGGCGTAGAAGACGATGGGGAGATGGTTGATCACCGTGTGGAGCTGCGCCTCAGCCGCCTGGCGGGCCAGCTCCGCGCGTACTCGCTCGGTACTATCAAGTGCTATCCCAATGACCCCGTGACCCTGCCCAGGCGCTGCGGGCAGCGGCGTCAGGTACACCTCGTAGTGCCGATCGTCCCGCTTCCCGCTCCACTGCACCGTTTCTCCCGCGAGCGCCTGGCGGAAGAGCGCCAGCGTTTCAGGAAATGCGTCGGCATATCGATCCACGATCGACTGACCAACCAGCGACTCTGTGTCGAAGCCGCGCGCGGTGAGTGACTTGCCTTCCACCAGGGTAAAGGCACCCTGCGCATCCACGGTGAAGAGAATGACCGGCACATTGGTGACGATCGTCCGAAGCTGCGTTTCGCGATCCTGTAACGCCGTGTACGCATCATGCATGCGACTCACGAGCACGAGCAGATTGGTGCGAAACTGCCAGAGGAGCAGCAGGATCAGCGCAAGGGCGGCACCCAGCGAGCTGAGGCGCAGAACGGTCAAGAGCCAGAGCGGGAGCGGGCTTGGCCGCTCGATCACTTCGCCCAGCGCCGCAATCAGGATGGTCACGCTCCAGCAGGCTACCATCAGGTAGCGGAGGGTAGTGCCGTGGACATACGGTAAGACCAGGGCGATGACGAGCAGCGGGGCGATGGCGAGCGTGGAGAGAAACGCGGGCTGGATCAGAATGCCGGCGATGTCCATGATCCAGGCGCTGATCGCGATCAGCAACACGGCTGGTTTTAGTCGGTCTTGGCTCATCCAGCGCCGCGCGACGAACAGGATTCCGATGAAGAGGGCCGTAGCTGCCATCGTCAGCGCCGTCCATCCGTCGCCGAACAACACGATGGCGCCGATGTCCAGGATGATAAAACCGGCAAGCGTCCCGATGAGCCAGGTAAGAAAATGGTGCAGCTGCGCCTGTGTGTCGAGGCGATCAGGGATCTGCGACTCAGGAGCTTGCATTCGATACCTCCGGCACGTCGGCCACCCTTCCTCGTATGAGCTGATGTGCATAAACATTCATGCCACGCGCTGAACCATGATGCGAGGATCAGTCCGTTCGTCGCGCCGCTGGAGGCGGTTGCGGTGCAGCACGGGGCGAGAACGCAACATGGATGATCTGGTGATGGACGCATAGCGATTCTCATGCCACGCACCAGACTCAGCGGCATCACGGATCTGCGGTGAAGTGGCCGGTCAACCGCTGGCATCAGGTGTGCCTCCCAGAAACCGACCCGCAGCGTATGTCCAGATCCCGGGTTGCCGCGACCGATGGCGCTTCTGCAAACCGGCTTCACCCAAAAGCGTACCTGTCAGCTGCTACCGCTGGTGGGTACCGCGCCGCGCATGCCCCACGATCGAGGTCGGCCCCTGCCGTACGGACGTATGGCGCGTCCGTCGATCGACCCCTCGCGCTCATCGGTCCGTTCCAGCCCGACTTTGACGTAGCCCTACCAGCGCACTTCATGAGTTTGCAGGTATCGATAGAATCGGTATACTTGTCCCAGCCCCCCTTTCTCTTTCTGCACGAGAAAAGGTATGACCTGGCTCACACCTTGCCGCCGCCTTGATGCTACGCTCGTCCTGTGTGCGTGTTTGCTCCCTGGAGCCAGCAGCATGCCAGCGACCATCGCCATTGCCCGTGTGACTGGCGGGAATAGGCTCAACTCAGGTCTGGTTGAGGAGAGAACCTCCGCCACGGTAGGCCATGAGCGAGGAAGCATAAACCGCAGGAGCGAGTGTTCCATCGATCCCGCCTCCTTCGAGCATCGCTCGGCAATCGCTCGTAAGCATACGTGGGTTGACGTTCCAACGCAGGCGCTTGACCAGATCCCCACCGCCAAAACGCGCCGCGCGCTCGGTCGCTGGGCATGGGCTATGGTCGATCGGTAGCCTTCGGCCTGGCCTGGTCATGCTGGCGATGACGACCCTCGCAGACCATCTCACGACCAGTATCGAATGCTCAAATGAGCATACCTACCGCCATAGGGCTATGTGCTATCTTGTGGAGGATTTGCCAATGGAAGAGGAGACCAGCTTTGGAGCGTGGCTCAAGCAGCAGCGCCGTGCGCTGGATCTAACGCAAGCTGAACTCGCCACATGCGTCGGTTGTGCCATCGAGACGATCAAGCGCATTGAGCAGAATGTGCGCCGCCCTGGCAAACAAACCCTGATCCGCTTACTGGATTGCCTCTGTGTACCGCCCGCGGAGCGTGCAGCGCTGAACCGCTTTGCGCGTACCGGTCAGCGAGATCCACTACTCCCACAGCGCGGGGTAGACCATGGGCAGCTTCCCGCATCGAGCACATGTCTGGCCCAGATCCCACGACCGCCTACAGCGCTGATCGGACGGGCGGACGAACTGGCACACATTTGCCGACAGTTGCAGCGCCCCGATGTCCGCCTTATGACTCTCCTTGGGCCTCCCGGTGTCGGGAAAACACATCTGGCCCTCCAGGCTGCGATAGATCTCGTGCCATATTTCGCCAGCAGCGTTACGTTTGTGGATCTCGCGCCTATCAGTGATCCCATCCTGGTTCCATCAACGATCAAGCAGGCGCTCCAACTGCAAGGGGATAACCGGCAAACATCGCTCCAACAGATCTTGGAGGCCCTACGCGAGCAGCAGCACCTGTTGGTCCTGGACAACTTCGAGCAAATTATCGACGCGGCACCCCTGATCGGCACCCTCCTGGCCCACTGTCGGCGGCTGTCGATTCTCGTCACTTCCCGCACCGCTCTGCATTTACGCAGCGAATGGCAGGTTCCTGTGGCACCGCTGGCAGTTCCAGATATGGCGCACCTTCCTTCGATCACCCATGTCGCTCGTAGCCCAGCGGTAGCACTCTTTGTGGAGCGCGTGCAGCAGCGCAAGCCAGACTTCACACTGCTCCCAGAGAATGTCACTACGGTCGTCGGCATCTGCACGCACTTGGATGGGTTGCCTCTCGCCATCGAGTTGGCAGCGGCCTGGGCGCCCCATGTCTCACTCCCGGCACTCCTCGCTCAACTCCGTAGCCCGCTCGCGCTTCTGGTCGATACGGCGCACGATCGACCCGAACGCCAGCAAACCATCACGCGTACCATTGCGTGGAGCTACGATACGCTCGGTCGTGGAGCGCAGCGATTATTCGCGCGATTGAGCATCTTTGTTGGTGGATGTACCGCCGAGGCAGCTATCGCGATCTGTGAAGATCCTGAAGATCGCAGCATCGATATCCGTGACGGGCTCTTCACGCTTATCGACAAGCATCTGGTGCAACAATCACCAGGACCAGATGGGCATCCACGCATCAGCATGTTGACGACGATCCGCACATACGCGGAGGCGATTCTTGCGGCGGATGCCAGTGCGGCGCTCATCCACCAGCGACATGCAGCCTACTATCTCCAGCTGGCCGAGACACTGGAGCCGGAACTGAAAGGACCACACCAGGTATCCTGCCTAGACCGCCTGGAGATCGAGCGGGCAAACTTTTCCACTGTCCTCACGTGGTCGTTGGACCACGCTCCCGATATGGCCCTTCGTCTCGTAGGATCGCTGGGACGCTTCTGGTTGATGCGCGGGTATTTCGATGAGGGACGGCGCTTGCTGGGCCTGGTATTGGATCGGACACCACATGAAGGAACAGGGCCTCGGGCCAAGGCCCTGAACAGCGCCGGGGTGCTTGCTCACGCTCAGGGGGATCGTGACTCGGCCCATGCGTTGCTCACAGAATCCCTCCAGGTCTATCAGAGCCTCAAGGATCACCTGGGGATGGTCACTACCCTGAACAACCTGGCGATCAGCGTGACGTCGCAGGAGCAATTTCAGCAAGCGTACGACTATAGCATGGAGGCTCTGGCGCTCGCGCGCTCGCTGCCCGATACGCGCCATCTAGTGCATATTCTGAATACCCTTGGAACTACCGCCGAGGCTTTAGGTGACTACCAGCGCGCAGAATACTGGTTTTGTGAAAGCCTCACCGTGGCTCAAAAGGTGGGCGAAATCCAGGCAAGCAATATCATCCAGAATAATCTAGCGACCGTGGCGTTCGCCAGAGGCGAGTATCAAAACGCCATTCAGCGCAGCAAACGTATCTTGCCTTATGCGCACGAATACGGATTTAAACATCTCCTGGCCCACACGCTGCTGGTTCTTGGTGATTCATATCTCTTCCTGGGAAAATACAAATGGGCTCAGCAGTACCTGTCTGAAAACCTCCTCCTGGCGAAAGAGATCGGGGCGGTTGAGAAGGTCGTTGAAACGCTGCATAGCCTCGGGCATCTTGCGTTTGCAGCACACGACTATGAGCACATGGATGCGCTGTACGCCGAGAGCCTGCAGCTAGCCCAGACTCTTGATAAGCTTGTGAAGATCGTAGCCTCGCTGGAAGGATTAGCGGCAGCGGCTACCCGGCGTCGGCGTCATGCATATGCCATCCGCCTTTTTGGAGCAGCGGCGCGCCAGCGGGAAAAGGTAGGTGGGCTACGACGATCCCCCGATCATACCCGCTATCAGCTCTACACGGAACAGCTGGCAGCAGCTCGAGAACATCTGAGCCACATAGCCTTTATCGAGCTCTGGGAAGAAGGCTACCAGCTGACCATGGAGCAAGCAGTGGCGATAGCTTTAGCGACCGATTCCGCACAGGGCGCTTCCTAGCGTGCCGTCAGGCCGGGAGGGTGCCATGCCCGTGTGGCAGGGGCACCCGGCCCGGGGCGTCCCCCCAGGCATGCCCCGTCCCGATGCAGAATCGCCGCTGTGCAGGTGGTGCGGGTCTTCGACACGCCCCTCCGTATCAAGACCAGCGGGACGGCTGCACCCAGCGATCCCTGTGTCCGTATCGAGATACCATCTCAGGCCGCCAGGGTTTCTCACGTTCGTTTTGGTCCCCTTTTTGGTCCCCTCGTTGTACCCCAAAGGAATTGTGTAGCGACACCCCGTATGCTCTAATACCCCCATCGCAGGTCGTCTTCGTCGCATTTCAATAAGCGGGCCTGGTGTCAGATCGCATTGATTCATGCCATGTCCCTGGGATCAGCCGGATGTTCTTGGCGGAATACATCCACCTATCCTGGAGGACGATCCCTGGATCGTCGGCGTTGAGGACGTTTGTGTGTCGATGGATGGCCTGATTGACAAACACCGGCACCACCAGGCTCCCCTGTGCTCGCGTCCTGGTCCAGCGCCGGTGTGTCGTGGCACCGACCGGCGTACGTGCGTTTGGTGCGCGTGCGGCGTGCCACGCAGTTCACGCCCGCATAGACCAGAGAAAGGAGGAAACGTTCGCTTAGCGTGGAGTAGATGAGGCCCGTATGGTGCTGTGTTCTCTCTGGATCGTTCTACATCATGAGAAACAGGATGACAAACGCCATGAAAAAGACTGCCTTCATGCTGCCCCCCCTCGCTCGGACTGTGCTGATGCTTTTGGCCCTGATCACCGGGATCACGATGGTGCCAACCGCCCAACCGATGCAGGCGGCCTCATCAATGTCGCAATCTCCTCAGGTCATCGCTCCTCCGACCCCCGGCGCGCAACTCTGGTTACGAGCGGACGCAGGCGTAACCGCCAGCGCTGGCAAGGTATCAGCCTGGGCTGATCAGAGCGGCGCGGGAAATCACGCCTCTATGACCACGACGTCGCGACAGCCGGCCCTGATCGAGAATACGCTCAATAACCTGCCTGTGCTCCGCTTCAACGGCGCACAGTCGCTCACGCTGAGTACTCCGGTCAGCCCTCGAACCTTCACGATTTTCATTGTTGGAAAGAACAGCAAGTCTACCGAAACATACAGTATGATCCTGGGTCCGGGCGGTTCTTCACCAAACAACCAGCTCCGCTGGGAAAATGGCAGCCAGGTGCTGGTTGTGGGCAGCGGCAATAACCTGCCGACAACGAGGAGTTCCATCGGCAATACCCGTGTGTACCATGCTCTCATGGTTCGTTACGACGGTGCTACGCTCACCTTCTATCGAGATGGGAGCCTGATCTCCTCGCACACGTTGACGACGTCCGGTCCCTGGACCCTGGCGCAAATCGGTGCCTACTACTCGTCGTCCTTCATGACCGGGGATATCGCCGAAATCCTGATCTACCCAACGGCCCTGATCGAGGCAGACAGGAATAGAACAAACAGCTATCTCCACCAGAAGTATGCGCTCTCCGACGATGTCTTGCTCAAAGCCCGCCTCCAGCAGACGATGCAGCCGGTGCTCACGTATGCGCAGAACCTCCAGTTCCGCAACCTGGTCTACAACGGCATCGCGAGAAGGTTCGACGGTGATGACAATATCTTGCTCAGCACGGTCATCCAGGAAGCAGAACAGGCAGGCATCGTCGACCCGAACGCGCCAGACTGGCAATCGTTCAAAGCCCAAGTTGCGCAGTTCCAAGATGTCAACGGGAGCGTCTATTACCCGCAGATCTACATTCCCAACTTCGGGGAGGTGGCCCCAGATAGCACCGGCGTGTCGATGGTCGTCTATGAAACGGATCTGAGCAAGACGCACCTGACCGCCTATCAGGTGGACTCAACGGGCAATCTTCGTCCCAAGACCGATCCGGTCGACGAAACCTATACAGAAACCTATGAGGTCTGGGTGCTATCCGTGAATGAGCGTATCGATCCGGATACCCCGTATGCGCAGGCGAGCGACACGGACCGGGACGAGATGCGCACGGCATCATCGACGATGTCCATCACGCAAGCGTCTACCCAGGCCATCGCATGCAATCCGACGGGAATTAGGAATAACAAGGGGATGGAATACCTCCAGAAATTCAAGGTTCCAAGTCCCTCCTCCGTCGAACATTGGACGGCTGGCAAGCTGGAGCCACGGCTTGTCATCGTCGGCAACGGAGGGGCAGAGCTCAAGAATGCGTATTTTGGCAAGATCAAGCGCAGGACCATTCGCAACTGGTATACGACCGATCTCTTCATCACCACCTGGGACCGGGCAACGTGGGGCAACTACTGGGCCTACAAGTGGGTTGAAATCGATGGTGGGCCGAAAGTCGAGATCTCGCTGGGTCTGAGCGCGACGATCTTGCAGAAGATCGATGCCACCGCCGGCGTGAAAGCGATCATTGAGAAGAGATACGACGACATGGGCGCTGCGGTTGTTGGATTCGAGGAGTCCACGTTTATCCAGTATGGCACCGGGACCGTCGACTGGATGGTATGTAGCGTCGGCGGGGAGGGTGGTAGCGGCGATGAGAACCTCGCGCGCTCGGCGATTGCTGCCGCATCTTCGACCTATCCCTACGATGGATACGCTCCATCACGGGTCAACGATGGGTCAAGAACGACCACGGTGGGCGGCGCGTATAGCTGGGTTAATGCGGATAGGTACGCTCCCGACGGCTACCTCCCACAGTGGGTGCAGCTCGACTTCGGAACGACCAAGACGTTCTCGAGGGTGGTCATGTACACAAGCTCAGGATATCCCATCCAGGATTACGATATTCAGGTGTGGGACGGCAGCACCTGGGTCACGGTCGACTCTAGAACCGGGAATACCGCCCTCACGGTGACACATACCTTTGCGCCGACAACGGCACGGCTGGTGCGTATCCTTGGTCGCCGTGGACCATCGAACCAACCACAGTACGTTCGTGTCAACGAGTTCGAGGTCTATCCATGACGCGGACTCGCGGATAGCCGATGGTACGGATGTGCCCGATTCGGGTCATGGACATAGCCTGCGATATGGCCTGAATCCGGCGCACGCCTGCCTCGATGACGGCTGCGGCTCAACTGGAGCATCCCATTGAGCCGCAGCGTATGCCGTTTCACCTCCCCCCCCAAGAGCACGCTCCTGCCGCCTGGGTATCAAGATCGCGCTGATTGCCCGACTCGTCTAGATGTCTGTCGCATAGCCAATGCAGGGCAGCATCCGCGATGCCCGGCGCAGACGCATGGCCGAGCACCAAACCCTGCGCGAGCGCCAAGACCTGACAGCCGGGGGCCAGGTGGATCGGCAGGCCGCGAATGTCCGGGACACCTGAACGGAGCACCTGGAGTGTCGCAACGCCCGACAGCATGCGGGTGGCAGGCCGCGCCCGGTCCTGGTCGTCAGCGTGGTACTGCGCGGCTGTGTCTTGCCCTTGAGCCTTGAGTACATTAACCAGCGCGGCACCGGCTCCCCCGGCGCGAAGCAGGCAACATAGGCGAGGAGCGTCTACGCCAGTGCATCCGTCGGATCGTTGGGATCAAGCCGCGCATAGCGCTGCTCAAACGTCCACGCCCCATGCTGCACATGCTTGGTCGGCGAGAGTCCAGCATCCTGGAGGGAGCGGCGGTCAGCAGGTTGCGGGGAGGTACCCGCGCCACCCTGGTGCTCGGAAGGAGTCACATCACCGATCTGCGCGTCTATCAGGACGACCGCTGGTTTCTGGATCGAGCGCGTGTCGGCGTGTGGGGCTGCATGCTATTGTAGCGCAGAGCTGCGACGCGGCGCGAGACGATGGTGCCTGACCTCCTGCCGCCGACCAGGGGAGCACCAGATAGGACATCGATCGTGAGGGTCGCCAGGAGCAGGCGTACCGGTCTGCCCCGTCCTGGTCCCGTCGCATCGTCGCCGTGCGGTCCTTGCGTCGCAACCGACGACGCCACCCGTGCCAGCACCTCCTCGATGACCCCGATCGCGTCGGCTGCAACCTGAGCTTGTCCCTGTATCACCTGCTCTACCGCTTTTGCTACCGGAAACCGATCCATCATGCCGGTCGCTCTATGATGAAATGGTCCTACGTTCGGTGCAACCACACCCAGCACGCATTTTAGCTCGTGATAGGAGTACCCCCCATGCCAACCTGTTCGCTCCAGTTGCTTATTGATCCCGCCGATCTGCACGTGATCCAGGCCACCAACCGTATGATCGTCATCGCGAAGCCGGTCAACGATCCCCACCATCCCACGGTCGTCTGGCAAAGTTTCACGCCGCGCGCGGACAACCTCGTAGCGTGGTCGGACACCTACGGCCTTTATGCCGCCCCCACGCGGCTCGTTCACGGGGCGCGGCTCATGCCGACCCAATCGCAGCCCTATCCAGTACGCCCCGCGCATGCCTACGCCTTCGCCGCCGATGCGCGGTTCCATGGTCCCCTTCCCTGCGCTGGGGCTGTTGGTGCGCGGCAGTTCTACGTCGAGAATCAGGTCCCGCTCACCCAGTATCCCGCCTTGATCTTTGGCCTCACGCAAGCCGCGATCATCAATAGCTCCCCGACTCCAGCGATCCCCATCAGCGCGCACGCCGTGTCGGCGGACCAGGCGGCGTGGTTGACGCCGCTCAACACGGTGTATGTGTGGCTGCACGCAGAGATGGCGGGTGGTACCGTGCTGACGCACCTACCCGAAGCGGTCACAGCGGTCCAGTATGGTTCGTTGATCACCGCTCAGACGCTCAAGTACGATCCGGCGCAGGACCTGTTTCTCCCGTATTCGCACGTCAAGCGCAGCTTCAATCGCTCGCTCCCGTATGTGGCGTGGCCGGGGTCTGGCCTGTCGGCCCCGCCAGCACGATAAGCAGCCGCTGCTCGTCACGTCGCGTTGCGATCATGCCACCACCGCATGGGTCCTGGATCTGACCCAGGGCGCGAAATGCTCCCCTGGCTCTCGTTCTGTATCCTGTTTGGCGGTTCATCGCCCGCCGAGGTGCTCGACCGGGCGCTGACCGATCTGCGGCTGTACCGCACCCAGTGGAATCGCATCCTCGCGACGACGTTCGCCTTCCTCGATCAAGCTCTGCTACCGGGAACACCATCGGTTCGAGTGATGCCGATAATGGTTGTTCTCAAACCTCCCCGTCTCCTACCTCTCCGATAGGAGCGCGGCGAGACGGAGGGCAGGCCGACGAGTCACGACCTCGGCATCGCTGGGTCCACCTGAGAGTCCGGTTTCCAGCCGCTCCGCTTCGCCGCTCGAAGCATCACGTCAATGATGATCTGCGATCCCCGCTGCTGGCGCTGTGCCTCAAGAAAGTTGAGCGCCGCCTCAACCTCGGCGATCCGGTTGGCGGGAACCGAGATCAGCAGATGCCCGCCTTTCCCCGTATCCGATCGACGTGTAATCTTCATTCAGTCTTCTCCAAGAACAATAGTGTATATACACTACTATATATAATACCACACAAATCAATGTAAAATGCATTGATTATTGGTTGAATTTGTATATACAAAATGATACAATGTGTATATACAGCTAATAAGGTACGCTTTGGAACAACGGTGTGGGATGATCCCATCCGTTGGAGGGAATGATTATGCAGCGCAGGACGACGATGGTTCGAGAATACATCAACCAGCAGGCATTCGCCACGGACGAGCAGCAGCTCGGGCGCGAAGGCTGGTCGGTCGAATCGACGGCGAGTCCAAACGCGAAGCAGGGCTTCCTTCCCCGACACCTGCGCCAACAACTGGTCGCATCAGACGAGCAGATTGCTACGCTGAAGGATCGGTTGCCACGACCGATCATGTAGCCGCTCCCGGAGGAGCGCGTCGTGCAGCCGATTTAGCCGGTTCGTGGTAGACGACACCGTGACACGAGGAAGGATGCCGCGTTCATCGGCAGGAGAACCCCGACTGATGTGCGCGCGTCATGTCGAAACTCAGGCGCCGGAAGCGCACAGCCACGCGCCGGGCGTCGTGACATGTATCGTTGATGCAGGTAATCACCTGGCGCGCATGGGGTTGACATAACATTATTTTGGGGTAAGCAACCGCTCGGCACCTCTCGTGCCATCGTAGTGCATGGATGTGCCACGTGGCGACTCAGACATCATCCTGGGGCGGTAGCTCCTTCAGCGGCGACCAGCCTGGGTGCTGGCAACACCGCTGCGAGGGGCTACCGCTGCATCCCCGTGCCGTGCTCGTGTGTTTCGTCCTGCGTCGTGCCTTACCACGTTCCTGGGGAAAGCAGGAGCAGGGTAGGAAGAGAAGACTCGCCTGGCTTGGCCGCTGGTTTGCTGACATACCCGCCGTGATCGCGAATGATAGGGGACGTACCAATGGACAGCATGGTGCGGCTGGTCCGGCTTGTAGACTCGCCGATCGAGGCCCGTTTCCTCACACGCGCGGCGTCCGAGGCTCCGCAGCACATACGCTTTTGTGCGCCAGCCCGATGCGGAGTGCTGGTAGTCGTGGATCACGGAACGCCGGTTCTGGACCCTCCGGAACCGGCAGCGCACGAACCGGCGGAAGCCCTGAGGCGATCTGCAGAAGTCAGGGGGCGCGGCCAAGCGCGCCCGAAGGTCCTGCGGTGCCACAATGTGGCCGATTAGCAACTGTTATGGCTGGTGAGTGGCTGATAATCGTCGAAATATTTGACCTCGTAGCTGCCTAAGATGGCCTTCACGGCAGAGCTGTTGTAGCGCTGCTCGTAGTGCAGGTGCGCGCCGCTGCTGCCGCCGCTGTTCCCGACCGAGCCGATGCGCGTGCCCATCGACACGGACTGGCCCACGCTCCCAAAGGTTTCGGACAGGTGGGCGTACAGCGTGGTCCAGCCGCCGCCGTGGTTGATGATCATATAGCGACCATAGCTCTCATCGCCAAGGTTGCGAATCACGGAGATCGTGCCACCGGCACTCGCGATCACTGCATCGCCGAAGTCATTGTCGCGGTTGAAATCAACGGCGTAGAGCGGGTTGTGATTGCTGCGTGTGCTGGCGATCCAGGTTTGTCCACAGCGAAACGGCATGCGGAACAAGGGCCGGGCGTGCGCCGGCGCAACGTTCTGCGGCACCAGGGCGGAGAGCAGCAGCGTAGCACTCAGGGCGAGTGCGGCGAACAGGGTAGAGCGGCGACGGATGCGTTTGGGTGAGCGGCTGGCAAGCATGCCTGTTCCTCCTGTGGGTCATAGCGTCGGACTGACGACGGCGGCAGGGGACCCTGGTCGACGATCGTCGTGGTGGGTCTTAACTGAGTTTAAACCACCGATGCCCTACGAGTAAACCACAGATCACGGCGGAAATCTACGGGTCAGGGGGTACAAAAAGGGGCACAATTTGGCGATGCGCGGATACCGCCACCTGTTCCCGGCAGCGCTGGCGTTGCGGGGCTGCGTCATGGGGTGGTGCGCGGGGAGGCGCAGGTGTTCACCTGCGCGCGCAAGGTGCCGCGAGCAGCACGGAGGACATCGCTGCATGGGGTGTACTCGACGGCTGAGGCTTAGGTCGCCCGCTCGGCCCCCGCAGATCGAGCATGTCTACAGGACCTTCACGAACGCATCGTGCGCTCATGCCGGATGGAGAAGCTTTGCGACGTGGTCGTGCAAGGCGGCAAAGCCGGTTGGGAGTTCCAGCACGTC
>DASUTC010000279.1 GCA_036374795.1 Herpetosiphonaceae bacterium | reverse complement strand
CTGATCGTCTCGAAAACGGTCGAAACCTGGTTGCCGAGGATCGTCAGGATGCCGATAACGACAATAGCGATCAGAACAAGAATAAGTGCGTACTCGACGAGGCCCTGGCCTTCCTCACGGGCGAAGAAGTTGCGAAGCATGTGTGTCACCTCCCTTTGTTCGAGATTTGTATGTACCAAGTGAATGATTGCAGTATAGTCGCGCAAGCCCTGCGCAACAATCGGTCGATAGTCATCAGGCTTATGAGTACCGAGCTATGCGCTGCCTACCCCTAAAGTAAGTGGTTGTCTCAACAGGCGATCTAGTATCAAAGTCCTATCGATCGCTCGAAAGGCGCTATGGCATGACTCAGTTGGTGAAGGATGAGGGGCTTACCGTGAATAACTGTTCACGATGCAGCCGCGCACGTTGCCTATGATGTATGGCATGTACCGAATGCAGATCGACATCCGTCTCTTTTTCCGCTCATCGTGCGACGCGCTCTTGCATGGCCGCGCTCGCTGAGGTCTGCGCGTGCATGGGAGCGGCGTAGTAGGTTTGCAGGAGCGTGTTAGAATAGCCCAGGTATGACGCGATGTAGCTGTGCTGGCAACGCGGACACCAGGCTATCCTGCTATGAATTCGGTATCCCGCGATCGGCTCCAAACATTGGAGGAAGCAGCTATGCTGAAGCGAATTAATCATATCGGCATCGCCGTCCGCGATCTCGAAGCCGCGATCGCAATGTACCGCGATCGGTTTGGCGTGACGGAGTGGGAGCGGATCAGCCTGCCGGAGCGCCATATGAATGTTGCCGTGTGTCACATCGGCGATACGTTGCTGGAGTTTATTACGCCCACCTCCGAGGAGGCGGCGTTTGCGAAGTATCTCAGAGAAAAGGGCGAGGGCATCCATCATATCGCCTATGAGGTCGCCGAGGTTGAGCCAGCGCTCCGTGCTCTGGAGGATACGGGTGTGCGGCTGATCGATCAGCATGGACGGCCAGGCATCCATGATACCTGTGCTGCATTTCTGCATCCAAAATCGACGATGGGTGTGCTGATCGAACTGGTTGAGCTGCCGCAGACGCCGCATCGGTAGCCACGCTGGAGGAGAGCATGTCTAAGAGTACTGAGCGATCGACGGAGATGGAGCTTAAGCCGGTCTATCGGCCTGACGACGTGCAGGCAGCGCCGCCCGATCCCGGCCAATTTCCATTTACCCGTGGAATCTATCCAACCATGTATCGCGGGCGGCTCTGGACGATGCGCCAATATGCCGGTTTTTCGTCCGCGCGCGAGACGAACGAGCGCTTCCGCTACCTGCTGAGCCAGGGCCAGACCGGATTATCTACTGCGTTCGATCTGCCGACACAGCTCGGCCTCGACTCCGACGATCCGCGCGCCGAGGGCGAGGTCGGGAAGGTGGGCGTGGCGATCGACACCGTCGAGGATATGGCGCAGCTCTTCGACGGCATTCCGCTCGACAAAGTATCGACCTCGATGACGATCAACGCGCCCGCCGCGCTGCTGCTGCTGATGTACGAGCTTGTCGGCGAGCGCCAGGGCGTGCCTTCGACGGCGCTGACCGGCACGATCCAGAATGATATTCTCAAAGAGTACGCGGCGCGCGGCACCTATATCTTCCCGCCGCGCCCATCGATGCGGCTGGTGACGGATACCTTCGCCTACTGCCGGGATCGCATTCCGAAATGGAACACGATCAGCATCTCCGGCTATCATATTCGCGAGGCGGGCGCGACCGCCGTGCAGGAGCTAGCGTTTACACTTGCCAACGGGATCGCCTACGTGCAGGCGGCGCTGGATGCCGGGCTGGAAGTCGATGTCTTCGCTCCCAGGCTGTCGTTCTTCTTCAACGCGCACAGCAACTTTTTCGAGGAGATCGCCAAGTTCCGCGCGGCGCGGCGCATGTGGGCGACAATCATGCGCGACCGCTTCGGCGCGAAAGATGCGCGGTCGTTGCAGCTTCGCTTCCATACCCAGACCGCAGGATCGACGCTGACCTCGCAGCAGCCGCTCAACAACGTCGTGCGGACGACGCTTGAGGCGCTGGCCGCTGTGCTGGGCGGCACGCAATCGCTGCATACCAACGGCTACGACGAGGCGCTCTCGCTGCCAACCACCGAGGCCGCGACGCTGGCGCTGCGCACGCAGCAGATCATCGCCTACGAGAGCGGCGTGCCTGAGGTGGCCGATCCGCTGGGCGGCTCGTACTTTATCGAGGCGCTGACCGATGATCTGGAGGCCGAGGCAACCAAGCTGATCGCGTATATCGACGAGCTTGGCGGCGCGGTGCGGGCGATCGAAGAGGGCGCGGTTCAAGGGCAGATCGCCGACTCAGCCTGGGCCACGCAGCAGGCGATCGAGCGCAACGAGCAGATCGTCGTGGGCGTCAACAAGTTTGGCAGCACGCAGGAGTCGCGCGTTCCGGTCTTCTACCCCAACGAGGCGGTTGCCGCCGAACAGTCGGCAGCGCTGGCGCGGATTCGGGCCGAGCGCGATCAGGCGGCGGTCGATGCGGCGCTGGACGATGTGCGCCGGGCGGCGCAGGGCACCGCGAATTTGCTGCCGCCGATGCGCGAGGCGCTGCGGCACTATGCGACGCTCGGCGAGATCTGTGGTGTGCTCCGGCAGGAGTGGAGCGAATACCGGCCCGAAGTTGCGATCTAGGCGCTCTGCTCGTCGCTGAGCAGCCGCCGAGATCCGGATGGATGGCCCACCGGCTGCTAACTATGGTGTTTCATGTTTTGTGGACGATTGCCTATGTGCTGGTACGGTTACTGATCGCTATGCGTCGCTGGGTTTCGCCTGCTCTGCTGCTGCTTGCGCTCTTGATCGTGTCGCTGCTGGGCCTGTCGCTGCCAAATCTTGATCGGTTCGGCAGCTACATCATGGTTGCGGCGGCTATCGCGCTGGCTTTTGTCGCCGGTAAACGCTCCAGGCGCTAGCCGCTGCTACAAACACGTAGCGGCGGCTGCTTTTTTGAAGGAAGTACGCCTATGACACCGATTGATCTATCGCCGTATCGCGCGCAGTTTCCGGCTCTGCGCCTGTGCCAGGATGACACGCCGCTGGTCTTTTTCGATAATCCGGGCGGCACGCAGGTACCCGAGTCGGTGGCCGACGCGATGCGGCGCTATCTGCTGACATCGAATGCGAATGTTCACGGGCCGTTTCTCACCTCGCGCCGCACCGACGAGGTGCTTGCCGAGGCGCACGCGGCGATGGCCGATCTGCTCAACGCCGCCAGCCCCGACGAGATCATCTTCGGCCAAAACATGACATCGCTCACGTTCGCGATGTCGCGCTCGCTGGGCCGTGACCTTCAGCCAGGCGATGAGATCGTCGTGACGGCGCTGGACCACGATGCGAATATCGCGCCGTGGCTGGCGCTGGCCGACCGTGGCGCGCGCATCCACTGCGTCGATGTCAATCCCGCTGGCTGCACGCTGGACTACGAGCAGATGGCAAGCCTGATCTCCGAGCGCACCAGGATCGTCGCGGTCGGGCTGGCGAGCAACGCCGTCGGCACGATCAACGATGTGCGCCGGGTAGTTGAGATGGCGCGGGCGGTGGGCGCGCTGGTCTTTGTCGATGCGGTGCAGGGCGTGCCGCATCTGCCGGTGGATGTGCAAGACCTGGGCTGCGATTTTCTGGCCTGCTCCGCCTACAAGTTCTTCGGGCCGCACCAGGGCATTCTGTGGGGCAGGCGCGAGCACCTGGAGCGGCTCCATGCCTACAAGGTTCGTCCCGCGCCGAACGAGCTGCCGGGCAAGTGGGAGACGGGCACGCAGAGTCACGAGGGCCAGGCAGGAACGCTGGCAGCCGTCGAGTATCTGGCGGGGATCGGTCGCGATCATGCCGCGTGTTACCAGGCGGAGACAGCGGGCCTGAGCGGACGCCGCCGCGATCTGCGAGCCGCGATGCTGGCGATTCGCGACTACGAGCGGCAGTTGTCGCGGCATTTTCTGGAGCAGATGTCCTGTGTTCCAGACGTGTCGCTGTATGGCATCGACGATCTCGAACGAGTGGCCGAGCGCGTGCCGACGTTTGCGGTGACGCTGCCGGGCTACACGCCGCAGCAGCTCTCGGCGGCGCTGGCCGAGCGCGGCTTCGCAACCTGGGCCGGGCACTACTACGCCCTGGCGCTGGTCGAGCGGCTGGGCACGCATGAGACAGGCGGGATGCTGCGGATCGGTGCGGCGCACTACAACACGGCTGCGGAGATCGACGGTATGTTAGCGGCGCTGAGCGAGATTGCTGCTGGCACGTAGATCGTTGCGCCGGGATGCTACAGGACGCTGCCCTGGTTGCCGTTGAGGAGCAGATATTGAAGCTGGTTGATGGCGCGCTGTTGCAGGGCCTTAATCGTGGCCTCGGTGCGGCCCAGCGTCTCGGCGATCTCGCGGGTGGAGAGCCCAACGAAGAACTTGAGCGTGATCACCTGCTGCTGCTCCGGCGGCAGATGGGTGATCGCCTTGCCAACCAGATGTCGCGGATAGTCGGGCTGCGCGCCGACGAGCTGCGCGTGCCGATCGCCGCTGGCAAGGTCTTTGCCAAGCGCCGCGCTGACTTTCTCGCTGGCCGTTTCTGAGAGCTGACGCAGCACCGGCAGCAAGAGCGACGTGATCGGGCTATCGGCCTGGTAGTCCTGCTCGATCAGCGCCTCGGCCAGATACCACCCTACCGCCGCCTCGCCGACACTCTGGACATCTTTCGCCGCAAAGCGACGCCGAACCTTGAGGCAAAGCTGAAACTCCGCGACTCGCTTGAGCATGGATTCATCATGGGTGGCGTGGAAGAACTCGTGGAGGATGTCGAAGGTGCGCGCGGCCTGCTCGTAGTCGCCGCGTAGATAGTCCAGCCGCGCCCGCTCGTACTGCATGTATGCTTTCACGGATTCCGGCGCTGCATGGCCGCCTTCGGCGTGCTCGGCCATGTCGAGCGCCTGCTCGGCCTCGGTGAGGAGCGGCTGGCGCTGTGGATGGGCAGTGTTCAAAGCTTGATCGAGCAAACGTTGAGCCGCGAGATAGTGGCGGCTGGTCGGGCGATTGGACGCGGGCGGCGTGGGATAGAATGCCTCGATGCTGCGTGAGAGCGCCAGGCGCGCTTCGGGATCGTCCGTCAGGCGGTAGAGCGCCGGGCGGCCATGTCTCTCCGGCGACGAGTGGCTGTGCGGCTGCGATGTGAGCAGGCCCTCCTGCCGCATGCGCTGAAGCTCCGTCCGCACGCTTTCTGGATTCAGGCCCGTGGCGCGAATAATGTCGGCGACGGTAAACTCGCGGAGCAGCAGCGCGTGGTAGCGTACTTTGAACTTGACCTGACTCATCCCAACCCTGTGGGTCATGGGCTGCCTCTTCAAGGAGAAAATATTGCTCAGGTGAGCAAGAGCAGCATATCATCAAACTATCATCAGGTCAAGATAGTACTAAGCTGCTTAATAATGCCCGGCAGTGTGCCGAGCCTTCAAGCGCGCGCTGCAAGCGCCGCCGATCGGTCGTAAAGGCGTGCTCCAGCCGGTTGAGGAAGTGCGTCGGCCAGGTCGCCTGCTCGCTGTCGCTCGTCTGGAACGCCGCCAGCTCATAGCTGATCTGCATGAACCAGTGTCGCAGATGATCCGGCAGCCAGCTCTCGAAGTCGCGGGCAAAGCGGCATGCCCGGCGCGGGATCGGGTTGAGGCGCGGGTACAGACGATCGTAGAACACATTCGCCTGCTCAAGGTCCAGGCCAGGCTGCTCAAGGCCGCTATTCCAGGCGCGGTGCAGAAACGACGCGGCGGCGTGGAGCATCCAGCCGTCGTTGAAGCACTCGTTGCCGTGGTCCGTGGCATGAACGTGCGCGGTGTATTCGTGGAGGAACAGAAACGGATAGGCCAGGTAGAGCGCGAAGGTGTGCTCGAAGCTGAAGCGCACCAGCAGGACATCGCTCCGCTCCGTGCCGCGATCGTCGTCCCAGTAGCAGGGATAGTAGGCGGCGGGCGCGGCGCGATAGCCGAACGGCTCGGCAAGCTGCGCGAGTGGATCGTCGGCTGTAGCTGCGCCATACTCGATAAGCAGCGCGCATGTTTGCTGGCGGCGGATCTGGGTGACGGGCCAGGGCGAGGCAGCAAAGAAGCGCTGCGACAGCCAGCGTGCCTGTCGGTGGAGCCGCTCAAGCTCGGCCTGATGCTGCCAGGTGCCGATGTTGTGGTGCAGGGCGGCGATCGTATCGTCAAAGATCGCGGCGACACGTGGGCTAGAGGCGCGGAACAGGTCAACCTCGGCGCGCAGCAGCGTGCTAAACTGGTCGGCGGCGTGCTGCCGGTCGACGGCACTGGAGCGCATGAAGAAACGCTCCAGCGCTTCGTCGAAGCGTTCGAGGCAGGTATCATAATCCAGACGTGTATCGGCCTGCGTGGCAAGCCGCAGATTGTCCAGCCGGTCCAGCAGGACACGGCAGGCCAGCGTGTACACGTCGAGCTTGAAAGCGACTCGTTCCGGCAACGGCATGCTGGTGTTTCGTCTAACCTCGTCGAGTTCCAAGTTCCAAGTTTCAAGTTCCAAGTTGAGCTCAAGGCTCTCCTTGGTTCTCTGTTCTTTGTACTTCGCCCTCGGTTCTTAGTTCTTGGCTCTCGCTTTGCTCTCTCGTTCCCGTCCTGACGGCGCGCTAGTTTTTCTTGCCTGTCCTGCGCTTGCGCTTGGAGCGCTGGCGAACCTCGAAGCGTCGCCTGAGCGCGGGCAGAATAACGGCCTTGTAGGTTTCGATCGCGAGCTGTGAGACGAACGTCAGCCCCACGATGATCACCGCGTCGGTCGGAAAGGTCTTCTCGACGCCAACCTGGATCTGCTCGTCAGCCAGCAGTTGCGTCTGTCCATGCTCGCGGAGAGCGGCTTCGATAATCGACTGTATTTCGGCTTTGCCGGAGGCGATCGTATCGGGGGGAATCGGAGTCAGCTCCAGCTCGATCACATCGGAGGTTTCAAGCATAGCGATCTCTTTCTGAAAAGTAGCGAAAAAGTAGAGAAATTATAGCACTAATGTTCTGGTAAAAGCCTGGTTTATCCCTGAGAAAGATTACAGAACTGGTACAATCTGATCGAAGCTGTTGCTTTGCCCGGCGCGTGGCAGACTGTCAGGCGCTCTACAATGGATATGCTATGGCTCGATCGCACAACGAAACTGCCGATCTGCGCTGTCCCACCTGCGGACAGCCGTTCACCGCCGAGGTCTGGCTGGTCGTCGATCGGGGGGAGCGCCCCGATCTGGCTCGTCTGATCATGGACGGCGATTTGAACGTTGCCCGCTGCCCGCACTGCGGCGCGGAGGGCGGCGTCAATCATCCGCTCCTGTTTCACGACAGCGCTCGCGAGCAAGTGCTGGTCGCGCTGCCGCTGACGGTCCAGGGGCCGGATGCAGCGCGCGAGCTGGTGGGCGATCTCTTGCGGCGGCTGCTCGATGCGCTGCCGGACGATGAGCGCAGGCCGTACCTGGGCGAGATCGAGCTGGTGCCTGAGCTGGACGGGCTGCGGGCGTTCCTGATCGAGCAGGCGCTAGCGGAGGATGCCAGCGCGCAGGATCATCTGACGGCGATTGCGGTGCAAGATCTGCTGAACGTCGGCCACGAGCGCGATTTTCAGCGCGTGATCGCCGAGCATCGCGGGCTGCTGCTGACCGATCGCGCCGAGGATGCGCTCGACCAGATCTTCAAGGCCGCGCGGCGCTCCCAGGATCGCGAGCTGCAACGCCGGGCGCAGGAGGCGAAAGCCGTGCTCAGCAGCATGCGCTCGATCGTGATCCACCGGCGGTCCACGCTCAACGCGCTGCTCGACGATCTGGCTCCGCTGAGCGATGAGGAGATTGCCGTTTTGCCGCAGCTCAAACGTATGCTTGAGGCGATCGATCCCCAGGAAGTCTATGCTGCCCGTATCACGCTGACGCCGGAGCAGCAGGCAATCGTGGATCGGCTGATCGAGCGGCTGGCGGAGCGGGCGGGCCAGGAGCGCGAGATGGAAGCGCTGACGTTTCTGCGGAATCTGGCGCTGCTGCCCCAGCAGTAACGGCCTAGGGGAATAGGCGCATCGATTGATGCCGTGCGGGCGCACGGCATACCGTGAGGGCACGGCTACGCCGTGCCCCTACGATCCATAACCGCATTATGTTGTGGACATGCGGCAACATGTACTGACAACCGACCGGATGGTGCGACCATTGGTTGGCGGGCGCTGCTCGGCGCTACTTCGGCAGATCGAGATCGCTCAGCCGCACCGTCTTGCGCGAGCCGAAGCGGATCGTCTTCGCGCCCTCGGACGACAATTGCCCCGATTGCTCAAGCTTGGTCGCCTCCTGCTGCACCGTCTGCGCCAGCTCAGTCTCGCCGCTGTTGAGCAGACGTGTCACCGCGCCCTGGAGCTTCTGCGTCGCCCCGGCGATATTACCCGCCTCGACATCGTCCAGGGCGCGCGTTTGCAGCTTGAAGGCGGTCACTTTCTCCACAATGTTCATGACCTGTGGATTGACCTGCTGCGTGAGCGCCTGGTCGGTTGTCACCGTCAGGATCAGATCGATGCGCTCGCGACCGCTCTGGATGCCGAGCATGGGAATGTCGTAGCTGACCTCGATCTGGCCGATGCGGTACTGTCCTGCGGGCTTGGGATCGACCATCATCTCCAGCAGGAGCACCCGCCGCGAGTCCTTCTCCAGTTGCTCGAGCGGCACCACCACGGCCCGATCGGCCAGCGGCTTGTAGCCCAGGTTTTTGATCAGCGGCACCACCTGCCATGCGGCGCGCGGCGTCACACCGCTGACCAGCCGGATCGTCGCGTTGGCGTTCTGGAAGACCGCGCTCTGCGCCTGCTGCACCACCTGCTGAAAGTTATCCTCGATCTCCTCAGGCCGCTTAAGATGCTCGACCTCGCCGTGGCTGCGCTGCCCGATATCGGTCAGCAGCCGATCGTTCCACTCGTTGCCGATGCCAAACGCGGTGATCGGCACGCCGTTTGCGCCTGCCTCGTCGGCGAGCTTGAGGCAATCGGCCTCGTCCTTATCGGTTTCGCCGTCCGTCAGCAGCACCAGCCGCGAAAGGCCGCCCTGCGGCGCGCGCGTCAGCTCGGTCAGTCCGGCGTAGAGCGCCCGGCTGATCTTGGTACCGCCCTCGTCGCGAATACCGTCGACCAGCCGCATGATCGCGTTGCGATTGGTCGCGGGCGTGGTCGGCACGAGCACCGCCGTCTCGTGATTGAAGATCGTGAGCGAGACGGTATCGCTGTCGTTGAGCTGGTCGAGCGCCAGGCCGACAGCCTGCTTCATTGCCCGCAGCTTATTGCCGCGCATCGAGCCGCTACGATCGAGCACAAAGGCGACGTTGACCGGCATCTGGACGCTGGCCGTGACCGCTGTCGGGATGACCTCAATCAGCACATACGCTACCTGCGGCGTTTGCGTGGCGGGCATGTACGGTCGCGCCAATGTCTGACGTAGTTGAATCTCTCCAGGCATAGACGTTCCTCAGAACAAACAAAGAACAACAGAACAAGCAAACAAAGGAGTCAATGCAGGTTGTTCTTTGTTCGCTGTTCTCTAATGCTGCTCACTCGTCAATTCTTTCAGCGTCAAGCGCCGCGTCTTGTAGGTCAGCGCCTTCTGATCGGCGGCGGTCGGAGCCTGGCCCTGGTTGATCGCCTCGGCGGCGCGATTCATCGTGTCGGCCAGCTCAAGCTCGCCCAGGTCGAGCAGGCGAGTGGCCGCCGAGCGCAGCTTTTGGGTCGCTCCTGCGGTATTTCCGGCGGCGGCCTCATCCAGGGCGCGTGTTTGCAGCTTAAAGGCCGTAACACGCTCGACCAGATTCATCGCGGCGGGATCGGCCTTGACCGCGCTGGCATCGCCGGTAAGCTGAAGCAGCGCATCGCCGCGAACCCGCTGGTCGAGCCGCTGCTCCTGGGGCACATCGTAGGTGAGCTCGGCCTGCGCCACGCGGTACTCGCCCTCCGGACGCGCCGGAATCATAACCTCGGCCAGCACCGAAGCGCCGGTATCGCTCTGGATGTCGCCCAGATCGATGTTGATCTCGCGCTCGCCGATCGGCTTGTAGCCCAGATTGGCGATCATCGGCTTGACGCGATAGACCGCGCGCGGCGTGACGCCCGACGAGAGCCGAATCAGCAGGCGGGCGTTGCGGACGGTGGTATGCTGCGCGGCCTGCGCGGCTCGCTGGAAGAAGCGGCTAATATCCTGCGGATTGGCGATATAATCGGATGTGCCGCCGGTCGCCGCCGCCAGATCGTCCAGCAGCCGCTCGTTCCACTCGTCGCCGAGGCCCAGCGCGGTGATCGGCACGCCGACCTGCCCAAGCTCCTGCGCGATGGCGCGGCAGCGATCTTCGTCGCCCCAGGTCTGGCCGTCGGTCAGCAGCAGCAGGTGCGAGATCCGATCGGGCGCTAGGCTTTTGCGCAGCTCCGCCGCTCCCAGCTCAAGGCCCGTCGACATCGCGGTGCCGCCCTGGACGCGGATCGCCTCGACGCGGTGGTTGAGCGCGGCCTTGTCGGCGGCGGGCTGCGACGGCACGGCCACATCCGCAGTCTCGTCGAAGACCACGATCGAGACGATGTCGTCTGGCCGCAGCGTGGCGATCACCTCGACCATCGCCCGCTTGAGATTATCCATCTTTGCCCCGTCCATCGAGCCGGAGCGATCCAGCACCATACAAAAATTGACCGGCGCGACCGTCGTCGTCATCTGCGCCTGTGGCTGCGCGTCGATCAAGAGATAGGCCACCTGCGCCGTTCCTGCTGGCAGTGGCGTACGCGCCCAGCTTGTCACCAGTTGAACATCGTTTGGCATAGCTCCTCCGCCGTTGATGACTCCAGGTAGCGATCTGCGCGTACCGGCGAGTCATTCAAAAAATGCCCCTATGGGACGCCGAGGCCACAACGATCGTTGCTTATACCGGGCTCTCAGCCGCCTCAAAGCGTACCAGCACAGCGGTAATGTTATCCTCGCCGCCGTTCTGATTGCCCTCGCTGACCAGGTGTTGTACCGCCGCCTGCGGATCGGGCGCGGACAGAATGATCTCGGTCATCCGTGGATCGCGCACCATCTCCCACTGTCCGTCCGAGCAGCACAGGATCATGTCGCCGCTCTGCAAGCGCAGTGGAAAAAGATCCACCTGCACCTGCGGCTGCTCGCCCAACGACCGCAGGATCGCGTTGCGGTGCGGATGCGTGTATATGTCGTCCGGCTGGATCTGCCCCACATCGACGAGCCGCTGCACGAGCGAGTGATCCTTGGAGACGCGCTGCATCTGCCCGCTACGGATGAGATACGTTCGCGAATCGCCCACGTTTCCGATCACGCAGCGGTCGCCGACGACCAGCGCGAAGGTCAGCGTGGTGCCCATGTCGTTGCCACGGCGGCGGCCTTCCTGAACCACGGCCATGTTCGCCTGCTCTGACGCTCGCAGCGCAATATCGCTGAGCTGCGCGTCGGTCAGGCCCGCGCTGCTATCGGCCATTAGCTCCATCAGCGCCGACGCCGTGATGCTCGCCATGTTGTGGACGGCGAGCGAGCTGGCAACCTCACCAGCGGCGTGACCGCCCATGCCGTCGGCGACGACATACAGACCGGCGTTGATCGCGCGGCCAGCGACGTTCATCTTCCAATCGAGCGTCAGCAGCCCGTCTTCGTTGAGCTCGCGCACCATGCCTACGTGTGAGAGCGCGCCGATCTGTGTCACCATACTGCCGACGACGCGCTGGCTCTCGGCAACCGCCGTCAGCGCCACAACCCAATCGTCGCCGCTGCCCAGACCGCCCATCCTTGCCTGGGCCAGCACCTCTTGCAGCGATCGAGGGGCGCTGGTGCCGCCTTCGACGGCGGCCTGATCGAGCTTGCGGGTTGCGCGCGGCGTGCGCGTCAGATCTTCCAGCGTGTGATGGAGCTGCATCAGATCGGCCTGGCGCGCGGCGTCGTTGAGCGGACGAAGGGCCTGGATGTCGCGCAGACGGATGCGCTGCTGCGGCCCGATCAGCAGTTGCGCCAGCGAGAGATCGCCGAGGGCCAGATCGTTGCGGTGAAGATACTGGATCAACTGAGCGAGCTGAAGCGCGATCGGCAGCGCGTCCTCTTCTTCCAGTGCGGCTGGCTGGTCGGGCGCCTCGCCATAGCCAGACAGCAGCTCCGCCAGCGATTGCCAGCCCGGCACAGCCTCCTCGACGACCAGATAGCGCCGTCCATCGTGTTCAACGACGGTCAGCGGCGGCAGCAGCGCGCGAATCGGCTCTTCGGGCAGCTCCGCCGCCTGCCAGGGACCGCTATCTGCCTCGCCTTTGGTCGTATCCTCGATCAGCAACACGTCGCGCGGCAGCAGCTCTGCGCCGCAGTTCTCACAGAAGCGGCTATCGGCCTCGACCGCCTGCGCGCCGCACTGGGTACAGACATTGGCGGGCGCTTCAGCGCGATAGGTCCGGCGACCCTCGCGATCGTCGCGCAGCTCAACGATCGTGTAGCCTTCGATCGTCGTTCCGGGCTGGAGCGGTGGCGCGATCCGGTCGCCCTCCTGGCCTGGATGTTGGTCGGGATTCACAGGCTGTGTCACGAGTTCCTCCTGCAATGCTGCATCTTCGGCTGCGAGCGTCGCTGGAAGCGGCTGCGTCGAAGCCTGCGCCGACGGCTCGGCAGCATGATCGGGTGTCGGCGTCGGCTCCGATGCGCGTAGGGCAGTGCCACACTGGCGGCAAAAGCGCGATGTTGCTGCATTCTGATAGCCACAGTTGGGACACAGCATCGCCGTGTACTCCTTATCGTGTAACAAGCGGCCAGCGATACTGTAGCGTATAACAACCGCTCCGTCTAGTCGAGCGTAGCACGAAGCATCTCTGTATTTGATGCCGTTGCGCGGTATTTGTTGCAGGCCAAAACGACTGGCGCTGAACTACTGCACAAGTTGTGCCCTGTTCCAGGTTGCGAGTTCCAAGTTCCAGGTTCCGGCCCTCACCCCGCACCCAACGTGTACCCGTCCTGCCCCACGCTCCGGCAGGCTTCCGCCTTCGCGGTCTGTGGTAGAGGTAAGGGGGAGCGGCTCCTCCTGGTGCTTGGTGCTTGGTTCTTTTGTTCCCTTGCTCTTTCGTCCAGCCACGCCGCGCGTCCAGACGCAGCCGCGCAGATCGACTTAGCACCAGTCGGTACGAATCAACCTCGGCGCTATACGCGGCCTCTGGTAAGATCGAGCAGCGCGCGGTATGTGATTCCTGCCAGCATCTCGCACCTGTATAGTACGGCGTTCTCGTTTATGCGCGCAAGTGCATCGCGCGCAACTGGCCGAACTCCGCGCGGAAGGAAGCTTCGAGCGTCTGTTTCGTCTCCGCATCCAGCAGCGCCGCGCGCAGGCCGTTAAGCACAAGCCGCTCGATCGCTGCGGCGTCAAAGCCCAGCCTGCTGGCAAGCTGCATGTACTCGTTGGTCAGCGTCGTGTTGAACATCGGCGGATCGTCGCTGTTGACCGTGATGTAGACGCCCGCGTCGTAGAACTGGCGGATCGGATGCGCGGCCAGATCGGCGACCACGGCGGTGCAGACGTTGCTGGTTGGGCAGACCTCAAGCGGGATCTGACGCGCGCGCAGCTCGTCGATCAGCGCGGGATCTTCGATCGATCGAATGCCGTGGCCGATGCGCTCGGCCTTGAGTGCGCGGATCGCGCCCCACACGCTGTCGGCACCAGCGGCCTCGCCCGCGTGCGGCACCGAGTGGAGGCCGTTGGCAATGGCATAGTCGAACGCCGCCGTGAACAGCTCCGGTGGAAATCCCTGCTCCATGCCGCCCAGCCCCAGCGCGATCACGCCCTGATCGCGGCCCTCGACCGCCATCTCGGCGGTTTCCATGCCGTCGAAGCCCTTCGCGTGGAGGTTGCGCACAATGTCGACGATCCAGCGCATCTCGACGCCGTGCTTTTCTCTCGCGGCGGCGCGTCCGCGATTGACACCGGCCAGCAGCTCGCGAAACGGAATGCCCAGCCGCCCGACATGTGTCACCGGCGACCACGTGATCTCGGCGTAGCGAATGTTCTGCTCGGCCATCGTCGCGCCGAATTCCTCCGCGATCAGCGCAAAGTCGTCGGGCGTTTGTAGGCAGTTGATGATCGTGGCATACACCTGAATGAAGTGTGCGAAGTCGGTAAAACGGTAAAATTCACGAAGCTGCTCTAGCGTACGCGCCGGTAATGTGATATTGTTCCGTCGAGCTAACTTAAGCAGCGTTTTGGGACGGATCGAGCCTTCAAGGTGAACATGTAGCTCAACCTTTGGCATCGTGCGGATGAACGTTTCAAGAGACATGCATAAACTCCAACAAAACACACGATATGCGAAATAAGTCATTCTTTCAATTGCGACAGCATGGTACGGCACGACGTTCGAGCGCGGCGCTCGTGCTTCTGGTGATGATCGCCAGCGGCATCGCCTTTGCCCCGCCTCGTACGCTGGCACAATCCGGGCCTCAGCATAGCGCGATTATCACCGGCGCGGTACGAGATGCCAAAACACGCCAGGGCATCGCCAGCGCAATCGTGCATCTTGGTAGCATGATGCTGACCACTGACGCTCAGGGCAAGCTGCCACGTACGTCCGTGCCGCTCTCCGCCCCGGCGATGACGGTCGAGGTCGAAGTTATCGCACAGGGCTACCCAACCTGGCGCTATGCCGGTCTGGAGCTGTCGGCAGGCCAGGCGGTCGAGCTGCGGATCGATCTCTCCGATCAGCCGCCGCGCCAGCAGCCCAAGCCGTCCGCCGCTCGTCCCGCGCCGGTCTTTGGCGGGCCGCCGGAGTTTATCGAGGTGGGACGCACCTTCAACACGGCCTGCGTGTTTCCGCCGAATGTGCAGCGCGTCGATCGCGTGCCGTTTATCGACTATGTGCGCAACGTGCTGCCCAATGAGTGGAGCACGAGCTGGCCCGACGCCTCGCTCGACGCGGGCGCTGTGGCCGTCAGCCAGTTCGCCTGGTCGGAGGCGTTCGTCAAGCAGAAGTGGCGCTCTCAGGGCTATCCCTTCGATGTCGTGGACAGCACGTGCGATCAGGTCTATAAAGATCGCGATACGTCGAGAGATTTTACCAGAACTGATGCCGCAGTTGTGCGGATGTGGGGCACGGTGCTTACCCGCCGCAACTCGCTGATCACCACCTATTATCGGGCCAAGGATGAGCAGTGCGCAGGTCGAGCCGATTGCATGGGCCAGTGGGGCACCTACCACCTTGCCAACCGTGGCCTGTCGGGACTCCAGATCCTCTACTACTACTATCATCAGCCGTCCTCCGGCAATCTGACGATGTATGGGACCGCGCCACAGCAGCGCGGCATCGTCTTGCAGCAATCGCCGGATATTACCGTGTGGCCGGGCCGTACGCAGACCTTGCAGGTCAAGCTGCGCAATGCCGGTCGCTCTACCTGGCAGAAAGGCGCGACCCATCTGGCGATCGTGGATCCGAAGGCCGCCAAGCCCACCGAAATATCCTCGCCGTTCGTGGACGAGAGCTGGCTGAGCGCGCAGCGGCCCGCTACGCTCAGCCAAACGAAGGCGGCGGTAGGCATGGACGGCACCTGGAGCTTTACGGTGACGGCACCCAGGGGCCTTGAGCCGGGCAGGTATCAGATCGCGGTGCAGCCGGTCCAAGAGGATGGTACCTGGATTCCAACCAACACCCGCATCGTCTGGACTGTGACCGTGACGAAGCCGCTGACGCAGATGATCTGGCTGCCTGGCGTACGCTCCGCTAAGTAGCCGCCGCTATTGCAGAGACGGTACAACGAAAACGGCCTGGGTCATCCCAGGCCGTTTGCATTGGATTCGTTGCGCTACTTGGCCGCGATCTTGGGCTGTTTCTCGCGCAGCGCTCGTCCAGCGTGGATCGTCTCGCTGCGCTGCTCGCGGCTGGTCTTCCACAGCGAGGCCAGCACCGATGTCGTGATCACCGTCGCGATCACGCCCAGCGACACGACGATCGGGATCTCGATGTGGATCGCTTCGATCAGCATCTTGACGCCGACGAAGACCAGCACGATCGACAGGCCGATCTTGAGGTAGCGGAACTTGTCCATCACCCCCGCCAGCAGGAAGTAGAGCGCGCGCAGGCCAAGGATTGCGAAGACGTTCGAGGTATAGACGATGAACGGATCGGTCGTGATCGCAAAGATCGCCGGGATCGAGTCGAGCGCAAAGACCAGATCGGTGCTCTCGACCAGCAGCAGCACGACAAAGAGCGGTGTTGCCGCCAGCTTACCCAGATGCCGCACGAAGAACTGCTGTCCGTGATACTCCGGCACCACCGGCATAAAGCGCTTGAAAAGCCTGACCACTGGATTAGCTTCGGGATGCAGCTCCTCGTCCTTGTGAAAGGCCATGCGAATGCCGGTAAAGACCAGGAACGCGCCGAAGATGTAGATCACCCAGTGGAAGCGCTCGATCAGCGCCGCGCCGGTCGCGATCAGGATCGCCCGCATCACCAGCGCGCCGAAGATGCCCCAGAAGAGCACCCGGTGCTGATACATCGCCGGGACGCTAAAGTACGAGAAGACTAGCACGAAGACGAAAATGTTGTCGACGCTGAGCGATTTTTCGATGAGGTAGCCGGTGAGGAATTGCAGCCCCGCCTCAGGGCTGACGAACGCATAGACCAGCGCGTTGAAGACCAGCGCGAAGGTGATCCAGACGGCGCTCCAGATGCCTGCCTCTTTGAGCGAGACGGTGTGCGCGCTGCGGTGGAAGACTCCCAGGTCGAGCGCCAGCATGCCGAGCACAAAGATCGTGAATCCGGTCCAGAGCCAGATATTTGCCGTGTCCAACATGTGCCTAGTTCTCCAGAGCTAGGCCGTGGGGAATACATGAAAAAGCGAGCCCCCCACAGCGTATAAACGTCGTGGTGGTCTCGCCGCAGTGGCTTACTGGCTACCAACCGAGCACGTACAGTGCTGTATTGACGATCGGCAGCACCGGCATCTGCCGGTAGGCTACTCCCCAACCAGGATTAACCATACCAGCCATGCCCCAGCCTGTCAAGCGCGATCCAGGCTGTCTGCTGTGTTTGAGGCGACACGCGTATCGCTCGATCCTCGATAGAGCGTATCCGAAGCTATGCTACAATCCGAGCATGACGCGAGCGCAAGCATGCCGCTTGCGTCGCATTCACGAGATATGACGGCGAGGAGCGCGTTATGGAATCGATCGCGGCTGTGTTGCTGGCGTTGCTGCTGAATGGGTCTATTCTCGGCACGATCATTGGTGTACCATTGGCGCAAGAGCTGACTGGTGTAGAGGCATATATCGTACCGTTGCTTAAGTTTGTTCTCATCGGCGTGATGGCAGGCGGCGCGGTTGTTGTGTTCCGCGAGATGATCCCTATGGCGCGGGGCCGTACACGCACATCTGAAGCGCCGGTGGAGACTGAGGGAGAGACTCAGTAGATGCGCCGTGTGATCATGCAAATTTCCGATCTTCACCTCGGCCCGTTCTTCGACCACGAGCGAGGCGAGCTGATCGTCCGTGAGGCGCAGGAGATTAAGCCCGAGCTGCTGGTGATCGCCGGGGATCTGGTGATGCGCGCCGACTTCAAGGAGCAGTGGCTGCTGGCGCGAGAGTATATCGAGCGGATGCCGCACCCGCGCCTGATCGTCATGGGCAACCACGACGTGCCCCAGTACAACCAGATCGCGCGCTACCTGTGGCCGACAGCGCGCTACCAGAAGTACATCTCGCCGATCCTCAATCCGGTCTGGCACTGCCAGGATACCGTGGTGGTCGGCCTCAACACGGCGCGCTCGTTTACTATCCAGGGCGGCAAGCTCAGCCTGCGGCAGATCGAGTGGATGGAGTGCACGCTCAAGAGCTACCCCGACCAGCACTGCAAGATCGTGGTGATGCACCATCACGTGCTGGCTCCGCCCGGCGACCGCGAGAAGCAGGCGATCGTCAACGCCGATCTGGCTGTCGCGGCGATGGACCGCGCTGGCGCTGAGCTGGTGCTGTGCGGGCATATTCATACCTCGTTCATCGGCAATACCCTGGAGGTCGCCGCCAACCTCCAGGCGGGCACGATCATCGCGCAGAGCGGCACGGCTACCTCCACCCGTGGGCGGCGCTGGATGCGCGGCAAAAACTCGTTCAATGTGATCGAGATCGAGGAGCAGGTGATTCGCATCTCGCAGCGCATGTACCTCGGCGAGGCTAAGCGCTTCGTTCCCGTCAGCGAGCATGTCTTTCCGCGTCGATCCGCCGGAGCCTACTATCTGCCGCGTCCCGAACGTGTGCTGGAAACCAGCAAGGAGATTCCGACAGCGCGGCTCGAAACGGCGCGGGTTGTCGAATGAGCATCGATCGAGTGAGGTTTAGCCAAAGGATAGCGCCGCGATGAGTCAGGTCATGCTTGGAACGACGATCATTATGGCGGTCGGGCTGCTGGGCGCGATCCTGCCGCTGGTGCCCGGCCCGCCGATCGTCTGGCTGGGCGCGCTCTACTACGCCTGGCAGACCGGCTGGACCGAGATCGGCTGGCCGAGCCTGATCGTGCTACTGCTGCTGGCGATCGTCGGCAGCACCGCCGACCTCTGGATGGGCTACCTGGGCGCGAGCAAGGGCGGCGCGTCGATCTGGGGCACGCTTGCCAGCATCGTCGGCGGCCTGGTCGGTCTGATCGTCTTCAGCGTGCCGGGCGCGATCATCGGCTCCGTCGCCGCGATTGCGCTGGTCGAGTTCCTGCGCCACCGGGATTGGCGCAAGGTAATGCGCGCCAGCGGCGGCTTTGTCGTCGGCTGGCTGCTGGCGACAGTGGTCGAGGTCGGCATCTGCCTGCTGATGATCGGCTGGTTCGTCGCCGCGCTGTATGTGTAGCTGTCGGTGTATGTTCTGCCTCCGCACGATTCTTCGGTCCACCCATCGCCGGAGATCCATCTCCGGTCGAGATCAATCCGCTGGATACAGTAGATCTTGATCAGTCGACGACCTCTCGGAACTTATGACAAGTTTGTGATATACTGCACACAGTTTCAACGATACACAGCGAGGAACAGCCTCATGCATTGGATCTTCAACAACAGCGAGCTAAAAGATATTGCGGCCAAGGTCGAGGCGGGCGAGCGGCTGACGTTCGACGATGGGCTGCGGCTGTATGCCTCAAACGAACTCTTGCTGATCGGCAAGCTCGCCGACTACGTAAACCGCAAGCGCAACGGCGATAACGTCTATTTTGTGCAGAACCATCGCATCACGCCGACCAACGTGTGCGCCTATCACTGCAACTTCTGCTCCTTCCGGCGCAACGGCAACGAGCCCGACGCCTTTATCCGCACGGCAAAAGAGATGGTCGAGCGGGCGCATCACACCTATGCCGAGCGAACATCCGAGTTTCATATCGTCGGCGGCCTGGTGCCGGATCTTGGCGTCGAGTACTACGCCGAGATCTGCGCCGCGCTCAAGCGCGACTTTCCCACGGTTCATATCAAAGCCTTCACGGCGGTCGAGATCGACTATATGGCGCAGATCTCGAATATGACCTGGTACGACACGCTCAAGACCTTGAAAGAGGCCGGTCTGGACGCCATGCCGGGCGGCGGCGCTGAGATCTTCCACGCCGACGTGCGGCGCAAGATCTGCCCCGAAAAGGTCAGCGGCGACGGCTGGCTGGAGATCCACGGCATCGCGCATAGCTTGGGCATTCGCACCAACGCGACGATGCTCTACGGCCATGTCGAGAAAGTCGAGCACCGCGTCGACCATCTGGTGCGGCTGCGCGAGCAGCAGGATCGATCGGGCGGCTTTATTACCTATATCCCGCTGGCGTATCACCCGGAGAACAACAACCTGGGCCGCGTCAAGAAGCTGGATTGGACGACCGGCACCGAGGACCTGCGCGAGCTGGCGATCGGGCGGCTGATGCTCGATAACTTCTCGCACATCAAGAGCTACTGGATTTCGAGCACGCCGCATATCGCCCAGGTATCGCTCAACTATGGCGTGTCCGACATCGACGGCACGGTGGTTGAAGAAGATATTTACCATGCCGCCGGAGCAAAGACCGAGGAAGGGCTGACGCGCTACGATCTGACGAATCTGATCCGCGCTGCGGGCAAGACTCCAATCGAGCGCGACGCCTTGTACAATCATATCGAGGTGTACGCCTAGCCCGCTGACGACACCTGGGGCGGTTCTGAACTGACGTTGTCGTTGTCTATTAGCGAGGAGGGTAGCCAGCGGTCTGCTGTCGCTAACCCTTGCACATCTATGACATTACGACTTGGCATCATCGACTATCTCAACTGCCAGCCGATCAACTGGCGCATCGCCGAGCGGCTGCCGGGCGTTGAGTTTCTGCATGGCGTGCCGACCGCGCTCAACCAGGCGTTGCTCGACGGTCGCGTTGCGGTCGCGCCGATCTCAGCCTACGAGTACGCGCGTCACGCCGACGAGCTGCTCGTCGTTGGCGGTCTGTCGATCGCGACGCTCGGCGCGGTCAATAGCGTCAACGTCTTCTCGTGGTTTCCCGATCCGCGCGAGTGGCAGGACCAGCCGATCGCGCTGACGACGCACTCCGCCACCAGCGTCAATCTGCTGCGGGTGCTCTGCGAGCGCCACTACGCAGTGACACCCACCTGGACGGCGATGCAGCCCGATCTTGACACGATGCTGGCTCAGTGTGCGGGCGCGCTGATGATCGGCGATAAGGCGCTGATCGAGGCGACGGTGCGGCGGCACATCGGGCGGCGCGGCCTGCCCTATTTCTTCGATCTTGGCGACGAGTGGCTCAAGACAACGGGCTTGCCCTTCACGTTTGCGGTCTGGTGTGTGCGCCGCGATCGGGCGGAGGAGGTGCATGAGGCCGGGATTATTCCCGCGCTGCACGAGGCCAAGGCCGAGGGCATGCAGCATATCGACGAGATCGCACAGCAATACGCGCCGCGTCTGGGGCTTCCGGCGGGCGTCTGCGCCAAGTACCTGCGCGATCTGCGCTACGATCTGACCGAGAGCGATGTCGCCGGGCTGAAGACGTTTTTGACCTGGGCGCTGCCGGAGTTTCGCTGGGAGCAGGTGGCTTGGTTCGATGCTATCGCGCAGCTTGAGGTTCCGGCCTGAGCAGCAAGGCCCGCACCCGGTCGCTGGCGCGCCCGCCCTCTCCCATCGCCATGGGAGAGGGCGGGCGCCCTCTGGGCCCGGGTGAGGGCCTGTCGTACGCTACCCCTCTTTGGCGGTTTCCATAATCTCGTAGAGCAGCTCCAGCAGCACATTCTTGCAGCTATCGCGCTTGGTGGCGATGCAGGGCACCACCTTGACCTGCTCCGGCAGCCGCAGCGCCAGCCGCAGCTCGTCGGGCGACCACGCGGTGTCTTTGTCCTGCTTGTTGGCGGCGATGATGTACGGAGCCGGGCGCATCTCATTGAAGAACTCGACGATGCGCGTCGTCTCGCGGAACGTCTCAGGCCGCGTGCTATCCACGACGACGACCAGACCGAGCGCGCCCTCGGATAGAATTTCCCACATAAAATCGAAGCGGCGCTGACCGGGCGTGCCGAAAAGATGCAGCACAAGGTCGTTGGCGATGGTGATCCGCCCGAAGTCCATAGCAACCGTTGTTTCTTTTTTGAGCAGCCGCGTCTCATCGGTCGCTTTGCGCTCGGTGGAAACCACCTCAATCTCGCTAATCGAGCGAATAAACTCGGTCTTACCGGCATTAACTGCGCCTGAGATAACCATTTTGACGGTTTGCACGAGGAAACCTCCGACAATTGCAACAACGTATGAAAGCTGTAGTCGTCGCAAACCAAAAATAAACGCCGACGACGACGAAAAGCGAACTGTTACAGGCCGCGAATGCGGCTAATCAAACGGGCGACGAGGCTTTTTTTCGGGGGCTCGACGTATGCAGGCTCAGGCGCGGATCGGCGCGACTGGCTCGCGCCCACACGGTTTGCTTGAGTCGCAACGGGGGCTTGCGGACGTGATGCTGCCACGGGACGCTGGACTTCTACCAGGCCAGCGGTGATAAATCCAAAGACGATATGACTGACCTGATACGGCGTCAGGCCGATCTTTTCGGCGATCTCGTTGATCGAAGCGCGACCGTTGATCCGGGCAAAGATGCGCCACTCGTCGGCGGTCATATTGATGTTGGCGGCCTTCTCCTGGGGACGATCGACGAAGCGCACGATCATATCGTTGTGCGGGATGCGCTCTTTGATGCGCGACATCTCATCGACGCGGCGCACGCCCTCCATGATCAGGTTCTCGACTGGCAGCGGCACCAGCGATTGCACATCGTCGGGAGCGGGCTTTTGCCCGGCCTGAAACTTGAACTCGCCGTCACGCCAGGCGAACAGCTCATAGACCGTCTCTTCGATCTGCTGCTGGATACAGAACTGGAGATCGCGCTGCGCGATCACGCCCTGCTCCACTAGGATCTGCCCTAGCGGACGCGAGTTATTCATCTGCTGCGCCTGAAGCGCCTGCGCAAGCTGCTGCGGGCTGATCTTCCCCAGGCGGATCAGCATCTCGCCCAGCCGCTCGCGCCGCTGAGGCCGGACCACCGATAGCAACTTGCCTTTGTCGAAGTACAGATGCGCGGCGTCATCTGTAGAAGGCCGATTCAGCATTAAGCTGCCGGTTTTATAACCCCGATCGACGAGATACAAAAAGTCGTGGAGTGCAAAATCGCGCAGATTTCCAACCAGCGGCATCGGCGGTCCTCCCTACACAGGATGAAGATCCGGGCTTGCTCAAGCAGTTGCGGGTATCGGCTGCCCGTCTATGGACGCGGCCTCGACGACAATGCCGTCGGCGGCCAGAACACGGTTCAGCGCTAAGATCGCCACTTCCAGCATCGAGTCGTCGGGCTCTTCGGTCGTTAGGCGCTGCATTGCCAGCGACGGCGCGACCAGTGTCCGTACCCAGGCTTTATGATAATTGCGTGCAGATAATCGCAGCAGCTCGTAGCCAATCCCGGCGATGATCGGCACGAAGACGATCCGTGACAGGAGCCGCAGCACGAACGGCAGATTGCCTAGAAAGGCGAAGATAATGATGCTGATCAGCAAGACGACCAGCAGAAAGCTCGTGCCACAGCGTGGATGAATCAGTGTAAATGGCCGAACACCTGCGACGGTGAGCGGCGCTCCCGCCTCGTAGGCATTGACGGCTTTGTGCTCAGCGCCGTGATAGGCAAAGACTCGGCGAATATCGCGCGAGCGGCGCACGAGCAGCAGATAGCCGACGAAGATCGCGAGCCGCAAGATGCCCTCAAGGCTTTCTCGCGCCAGAATGCCCCAGTCGAGCACCTGGGCGATAAACGTCGCCAGCAGCAGCGGCGCGACAAAAAACAGCGCAATCGACAGGCTTAGCGAGATCGCGACCAGCACCATCATCTGCTGTCTGGTGATCTGCTCCTCTGCCTCGCCCGTTGAGGCGTTGGCCGAGAACGAGAGCGCCCACATGCCGATCAGCAGCGCGTCGCCTAGCATCTGGATGCCCCGCAGCAGAGGAATCCTGGCCCATGTGGTCCGTCGCTGGGCGTTAAGCTCGCGATCTTGAAAAACGATCGTTCCGTCAGGCGCGCGCACCGCCACGGTTGCCTGGTGCAGGCCGCGCATCATGACGCCTTCCATGACTGCCTGGCCGCCATATGGAAATTGTGTTGGTCGCATATGCATATAAAGCGACGACAGCGGACTGCTGTCGTCGCCCCTCTACCTCAACAACTCGGCAGCCTTATAAGCATACCGAAATCTAACATACTGGCCGTCTTACGAACATAGCAGGCCCGTACGGACCGCCGCTAGTACCTCTGGCTTATTCCGGTTCGTAACCAGTGGTCTTGTTGCGCCTCGCCAGCGCGACCGCCGCCGTCCGAACGCCCGTCGCGATGCTCGACAGCTTGATCAGCGGCGCGACCACGCCTTCCGCGACATATGCCGTCGTGTTCTTGGTTGCGGCTGCCGTGTCCTTGACCTGATCGAGCGTCTGGCTAACCTTCGGCACAACAGTATTGCTGGCAAGATCCCGAATGGCGAGCACTGCATAGATCAGGATGGCGAGCAAGGCGATCAGCAGCAGAACCGAGAAGACCTCGAAGATCGCGAGGATGACGACTGAAACATACGCAGCCGTCTGCCATGCGTCGTAGATCGAGATCAACACTATCAGCCCAACAATGAGCAGGACGGATACAATACCGCCGACGATTAGCCATTTTCTCAAAGCGCATCCTCCTGAAGCGATCCAGCCGATACTGATGCCCTAAACCTGAGGCGATTATAGCATAGTTCGCTTAATGCATCCTCAAGACACGGGAAAATCCCAGGTTGTGCCTCGGCCCTGGAACCAAGGATACGTGGGAGCCACTCCCCAGAGCTCCGGCCTGAAATTGCGCTCAAGCGCGTCGTATCGCAGCAATGCCTGAGAGCAAGAGCCACGCCACGACTGTTGCTTCGGGGATCGCGATGCCGCCGGGTGCCGGGAACTGCTTGAAGATCTGAATGCCGGTAGCCCAGGTGACAAGGCAGCCGACCGTGCCGCCGATCAGGAAGAGCGGCAGGTGCAGCCAGTGTCGACCCCACAGGATATGCGCGAGCGAGCCGTAGATCAGGCCCAGCAGCGCCGCGATATACACGCCGGGCGCGACGCCGCTCATGGTGCCAGCTCCGGCACCGGCTGCTCGACGGTGATCCGTCCGCCGCCAAGCACGACATCGCCGTCGTAGATCACGACCGCCTGGCCGGGCGTGACAGCGCGCTGCGGCTCGTCGAAGCGGATCAGCAGCCGTCCTGGCTCGATTGGATCTGCGGTCGCGGCGGCAGCCTGCGCGTGCGCCCGGATCTGCGCCTGGCAGCGGAACGCGGCGTCCGGCCAGCGCCCCGAAACAAACGAGAAGCCCTCCGCGACCAACTCGGTGCGCTCCAGCTCGTCCTTCGAGCCGACGATCAGCATATTGCGCGCCGAGTCAAGCTCAAGCACATACAGCGGCTCGCGGCTGGTCAGGCCCAGGCCCTTACGCTGTCCGACGGTGTAGAGCGGCAGCCCGTTATGCTGGCCCAGCACCGTGCCCCGCCGATCGACGATCGGGCCGGACTTGAGCGCTGCGGGCCGCTCCTCGCGCATGAAGCGATGGTAGTCGTTGTCGGGGATGAAGCAAATATCCATGCTTTCGGGCTTGTGCGCCGTCGCCAGCTTGCGCTCTGCGGCCATCGCGCGCACCTGCGCCTTGGTGAAGCCGCCGAGCGGGAAGATCAGCCGCGCCAGCTCGTCCTGCTGAAGCATGTAGAGCACGTAGCTCTGATCCTTGCGCAGCTCGACCGCGCGCTGCATCCGAAAGACAATGCCGGGCGTCGCAAGCTGTGCATCGAGCGTCGCGGGCATTACCGCCTGCCACGCGCTGCCGTCGCCGCTCCACTCGGTCTGCACATAGTGGCCGGTCGCCAGGTAGTCGAAGCCGAGCACCTGGGCGCGCTCCAGCAGGTAGCGGAACTTGAGATCGCGGTTGCATGCCAGGCACGGATTCGGCGTCGCGCCCGTGGTGTACTCGTTGATAAAATAGTCGATGACGTGCCGGCGGAACTCGCGCTGGTAGTTCCACACATAGTAGGGAATGTCAAGCTGGCCGCAGACGCGCCGCGCGCCGCCGGTCATCTCCAGCGAGCAGCACTGCGACTCCATCAGCCGCTCGTCGTCGCCCTCCCAGAGATGCATCGTCACGCCCGTCACGTCGTGACCGGCCTCCTGAAGCAGCGCCGCCGTCAGCGAGCTATCCACACCTCCGCTCATCGCCACTAATACTTTTGCCATAGCTCTTACCAGGTATTCAAACGGCGCTTGCCTGCCGCCGCGCCGTGCATATCTCGTCTTTCTAGTTGCTTGTATTCTACCAGCTATGGCTACACCATGTCACCCTGACCGACACCTCATCTACCTTCGCGTTTAGCGACATCCGAGCATGGCACCGCGATCACGACGTTGACTACCGCCAGCGGTTGATCGCCTCGATCTCATGCAGCGCCAGCCGCATGCGAAACTCCCAGTTCTCCGGCCTCGCGTCGAAGTCGGCGATCCAGGCGTCGAGGCCGCCAGCAGCCGCGATCTCGTCGACGTGGCGATCGGGCGTCTCCCACTCTAGGCCCTCGGTCGCGGCGTAGCCCAGCACGAGATCAGGAACGCGCGCCAGATGCAGCGGCCACGCGCAATCGTTGCCGACTGTCGCCTCAGGATGAGGCAGCGCCAGCAGCAGATCGAGGGCGCGCCGCGACAGCCCGCGCGCGGCGGCGGTAACATCCAATTCCTGGCCGAACGCCAGCCCAAACGCATGGTTGACGATCGCCTCGGTGTCGCGCTGGACGCGGGGATGCGTGGCGAAGGCGCGTGGAGTGCGACCCAGAATCAGCAGATCATGGCGCGGAATCGCATCGACCACGTCGCGTAGCTCGTCGGGGTGCTGCTCCGCCCAGTGCAGCAGACGATCCCAATCGCAGAGATGAACGTGCTGCGCATGCATGGCGGCGGCGAGTCGCAGCGTCTCCTGACGCGCCAGGCCCATCGTCGCAAGGCCCATACGCTCGCCGGATTGCTCCTGCTCGATCCGCACATTGCGCGCGCGCAGCGTCTCTATTGTTCGCGAGGCCGTAGCGGGCGTGGCAAGCACGACAAGCGCAGCGTAAAGCTCGTGGAGCAGCGGCAGCACGCGCTGCGCCTGCGCGAGCATCGAGTCGTCCGGATCGTGGTGGGTGGCGGCGAGCACTACTGGAGCGCGCATCGAAACTCCTCGATCGCCTCGGCGATGCCGCCCGAATGTTTGAAGATGCTGGAACCGGCGACAAAGCACGATGCACCCGCCTCGGCGACGGCCCGCACGTTCTGCGCGCTGATGCCGCCGTCGACCTGAACGATCACCTGATCCAGGCCGCGCTCGTCGAGGATGCGGCGCATACGGCGGATTTTGTCGAGGCTATGCTGGATGAACTGCTGCCCGCCGAAGCCGGGATTGACCGTCATCAGCAGCACCAGATCGAGATCCTGCACGATCTCCTCGATCGAGGATAGCGGCGTGGCCGGATTGAGCGCGACGCCCGCGCGGATGCCGTGCGCTTTGATCTGCTGCACCGCCCGATGAAGATGCGTCGTCGCCTCGACGTGCACGGTGATCTGCTGCGCTCCGGCCCGTACAAAATCGTCGATGTATAGCTCAGGATTGCTGATCATCAGATGACAGTCGAGCAGGCACTGGGTGATCGGCTTGAGCGCCTCCACGACGAGCGCGCCAAACGAGATATTCGGCACGAAATGACCGTCCATCACATCGGCCTGGAACCAGTCCGCGCCCGCCGCCTCGGCTGCGCTCACCTGCGCGCCAAGCTGGGCAAAGTCGGCGGCCAGGATCGACGGGGCAAGCAAAAGATCGCGTCCATTTAACGTGCCAATCGGCATGAGATCCTCCGGGCGATAGGCTGCATACAAGCGCAAACCGGGCGATCCATCTCGATCGCCCGGCTTCATTCTACCCGATCCGGCTGCCCGCTCGAATCGCGCTCAGCGGTCGAAGAGCATGCGCGCGACGTTGGGCGTTATCAGACCCTCGATCAGTCCGCTGATCACGAAGAGCGGCAGCAGCACGAACAGAAAGACCTTGGCGAAGTTTGCCAGCGACCACAGGATGTTCTGGCCGATCGTGAAGCCGCGCGGCGCGTACAGCACCGAAGCTCCGAGCCGAATGCCCATCGCCGACGACAGGATCAGCGCGGGCAGCTCGATCACGCCGTGCGGCAGCACATACGCCAGCGCAAAGCTCAGGGGATCGACGCCGTGCGCGGCGTTCCAGACGGCGATATAGCCGATCTTGGCGAAGGCCGCCGCCGGGATCAGGAATGCCAGAATGCCGAAGCAGAAGAGCGAGACAAGATTGGAGAAGGTCGCGTCGCGCAGGTTGCCCGCGATCGACCTGAGCACCAGCCAGCCCGACACGGTCGGCGGCGTCTCAATATGCTGCTTCAGCACCGAGTCGAGCCAGTCGGCGCGATAAACGCCAAACGCAAAGATGCCGAAGATCAGCCCGGTCATTACGGCGATGAATGAGAGCACCAGCGGCGCGCGATACTCGTGCAGCAGCGCCGACAGCTCGCGGCGATAGAACCGGCGCAGCGAGAACGTGCCGCTGTAGCGATCGGGCGCGACACCTGCCGGATGAAACTCCGAGAAGAATTGTTTGAAGCTCCAGACGATGCCTTTGAAGTTGAATCCGGCGTGCTCGCGCGACAAAATCTCCTCGCGGTTGAAGGAGTTCATCCCTGTTCGGACCAGCAGCAGGGCGATTGCCAGCAGCGCCCAGAAGATGTTCCAGAGCAATTGCTGCTGCTGGGCGATAATCACCAGCGCCTCAAGCTGCACGACGATCGAGATCGGCACCAGCACGAACGACGCCAGCAGGTTGGCCGCGCGGATCGTCGTGGTATGCGACGAGATGATCACCGCGCCCGCGACCATCACCAGGCCCTTGATCACGATCAGCGCGACCATCAGCCACATGATTCGCCCGTTGACCAGCGATTGAATGTCCGTGCGGGCCGTGAGGTTGAAGCACACGGCATACGTGATCATCGCCAGCAGCGCGGAGCCGACCGGCGGCAGCAGCGCCGCGAGCAGCTTGCCCAGGTACAGCTCGCCGTCGCTCATCGGCATTGCCAGCAGCGCCTCAAGCGTGTTGCGCTCCTTCTCGCCGACGAAGCTTTCGAGCGCGGTGATCAGCGAGAACGACGCTGGCAAGAAGCCCGACAGCAGCAGGCCGAACGGGATCAGCCGCGCCACCGAGCCCAGGTCGCCGATGAAGTCCACGGTGTAGAGCGCCGCCGCCAGGATCAGGATCGGCACGACAAACGTCAGGATCACGATCGGAAACATCATGCGCCAGTCGGTCAGATTGTCGCGCATCTCGCGCTGAGCGACCGCCCGAATCGGAAAGAGCGTCATGCGTGTACCTCGTTAGCTTCCGCGACACCGGCGATACGTTCGGGCTGTTCCTCGCCGATGATCCGCAGGTAGACCGCCTCCAGCGAGCGCGGCACCTCGCTCAGCGAGACGACCGGCACTCCGGCGGCGTGGAGCCGTCGCAGCAGCGCCGGGTTGATCTCTGCCGGTCGGCGCGTGCGGTAGCGCAGCCAGGTGGTGCCGAACTCCTCGATCTCGACCATGGCGTTCAGCTCGACGACCTCGCCGTTGAGCGAACGAGCCGTGCGCAGCTCCCACAGCGGATCGCCGAGAAGCTGCTGGGTCAATTCCTCCGACGTGCCCTGCGCCACGATCTGCCCGCCGCGCACCACCGCGATGTAGTCTGCCAGCTCCTCGGCCTCGGTCAGGTTGTGCGTGCAGAGCACCACGGCTCGCCGCGAGTCGCGCAGCCCGGCGATGGCATCGCGCACCGTCCGCGCGCTCTGCGGGTCCATCGCGGTCGTCGGCTCGTCCAGAAAGAGCACCGCCGGATCGTGGAACATGGCGCGGATCAGCGCGACCTTTTGCTTCATGCCCTTGGAGTATCCGTCCAGCTTGCGGTCGCGCGCCTGCCACAGCCCGAACTGCTGAAGCAGCTCCGTGGCGCGCACGGTGCAATCGTGCTGGCTCATGCCCTGCAAGCGTCCGAAGAACATCAGATAGTCGACGGCGGTCATGCGCGCGTAGAGGCCGGGATACTCGGTCAGCAGCCCGATCTTGTGGCGTACGATCTGCGGCTCTTTGACCACGTCGTGTCCTGCCACGCGCGCCGTGCCACGGTTAGGCTGCAAGATCGCGCTGAGCATCCGCACGGTGGTGGTCTTGCCCGCGCCGTTGGGGCCGAGCAGCGCCAGCACCTCGCCCGCAGCTACATGCAGCGAGATCCCGCGCACCGCGTGGAAGGTGCCGAAATATTTATGCAAGTCAGTCGCTTCAATCATCGGGGCTCCTCGGAATGATCGACCCACGTGCAGGGCGGTGGGCAACGTGCCTATGATACCGCTCCCGGCAAGTTGTAGCCAGATGCGCTGGGACCGTCATGGTGTAGGATTAGCAGGCTGGTAGGGGATGACTGGCAGGATCGCTGCTTACCACAGCGACAGTTGCTCGACGATCGGTTTGGCGCGCAGCCGCGCGACGACCTGCGCGGTATCGTCGCCGAAGAAGCGCCCGTCCAGGGTGATGAAGTGCCGCGCCTTGTCGACGACGACGCCGAGCTTACGGAGGTGCTGGAGCTCGCGGAAGCGCGCGCCGCGCCGCATCGCCAGGATGCGCTCGACGCTGATCGGGCCGATCCCCGGCACGCGCAGCAGCTCCTCGCGGTCGGCGGTCTGCACCTCGATCGGGAAGCGCTCAGGGTGATGGAGCGCCCAGGCAAACTTGGGATCGAGCTGGAGCGGCAGGTTGTCGTCGGCCTCGAAGGGGAGCTCGCTGGCATTGAAGCCGTAGTGCCGCAGCAGCCAGTCTGCCTCCTGCAAGCGCTGCTGCCGCATCAGCGGCGTCGCCTCGTGCTCCTGCATGGGCGTGCCCGCCTGCGGCCTGAAGGCGTTGAAGTAGACCCGCCGCAGCTTGAACTCGCGGTACATCCGCGTGGTCGCATCAAAGATCTCGCGGTCGCTCTCGCCCGACGCGCCGACGACGAGCTGCGTGGCCTGGCCCGACGGCAGGTGCCCGGCGTCCTGCTGATCGCGGGCGTGAGCCATCGGCTCAAGGATCGTGCTCCAGCCGCGCTCCGGCGAGATCCGGCGCATGCGCTCGCCGTTGGGCGCTTCCAGGTTGATCGAGACGCGGTCGGCCAGTGTCGCCGCTCGCTCGACCTCGTCGGCGCGCGCTCCCGGCATCAGCTTGAGATGGACGTAGCCGGTGTAGGCGAAGCGCACCCGCAGCAGCTCGACGGTATCGAGCATGCGAGCCATCGCCGGACGCACGCCGCCCGCAACCGCCGACGAGAGGAAGAGGCCCTGGACCGCGCCCTGCTCGTGGCGCTGCATGAAGATGCCCGCCAGCTCCTCCGGCTCCAGCGTGGCCCGCTCGATGTCGTTGGAGCGACGCAGCGGGCAGTAGGGACAGTCCCACTCGCAGCTATTGCTTTGCAGCAGCCGGAACAGCGCCATCGGCTTGCCGTCCGCGCCCTGCGTGGTGGTGATGCCGGGGCCGGTCTGCTTGCCCTTGCGTCTGCGCGGCGTGAAGCTATCGCACGACTCGAAGCGCGCGTCGTCGGCCAGCAGCTCAAGTTTTCGCTCGGTGTCCATACGGCTCGGTTTCGTCTCTTGCGTTGCGTACGAACGTTCTAGGCTCGTACGAAGAATGATAGCATACCTGGACCAGCTTGGCTATGCGCAGCCTCTGATCTCTCCAGCAACCCGGGCTGTCTCATCGAGTTGTATTCTTTGTAATCGGGGTTTGTTTACAAAACTTATACTTTTGGGATTGACAAGCTCCTACGTCGGGAGTATAGTGAGGATGGGTACCCCATCACATTATTCATTGAAGGAAGAACCTTCAGCTCTGTCCAACGTCGTACATTCCCAGGTGACTCAATGATGTTGTCTCCAAGCATTCGTGTTCCATCCCCAAAGGATATTGACGTTTAGCTCCACGCATGCCATCGATCGGCGGTAGGTGCGCTCGACATTTATCCGCTTGATCGGGCTTGTCTTTAACTGGCCGTCGCAGCATACCTAAGGAGAATCACCATGTCGAAACGATCGCGTATCGTTGGTTTTGTGTTGGCATTGGCGGTGTTGAGCAGCACGCTAGCGGTAAGCTCGGCAGCCTCCATGCCGATTATGAAGAGCGACAGTGCTCATCGTCAGGGAACCGTGGCCGCTAACCGCCCACATGCTAAGACAGCGGCGTACCGAGAATACTGGTGTCGCATCGTGACGGCGACCGATATACGGGTTTTTGAGAGCTCTACCAGCAGCACAGTGATTGGAAGGCTCTTAAAGGGTGATGTGTTCGCTACGACAGGGATCGCCAATAACCGCTATCATGTGTATAACCCGTTTTCAGATACCTGGAAGGGTTGGGTTACAGCCGATCCGCAATGGACTGATTATTACGGACACTACTGCTTCGGGTAGTGCCACAGACTCGCGTCGAGATCGCCCGCGCTGATCTAGCTCGTACGGTCGTGGTGCGTCCAGATATGACGAGCCGCGACCGTACGGAATGGCCTCGTGCAGCGATATGGCACGTCGATCGGTTGCTTTGAATTTGCAATTTTTTCAACCCTATGGTATACTCCACGCCGTCGCAAGCAAATGATGTTTGCGGGAGTGGCTCAGTTGGTAGAGCATCTCCTTGCCAAGGAGAAGGTCGCGGGTTCGAATCCCGTCTCCCGCTCCAATTACCCATCAGTCAATGGCTGGTGGGTTTTTCTTTTGTCCCCGTGCGCTTGCGTGAAGCTCTACGTCTCGTGTTTAGGGGAGAGAAACGTCGTCAGCGCGACTCCAGATCGGCGATCTCGCGGCGCAGATCCTCGATTTCCAGCGCGATATGCGGGGGTACGTGTAGACCTAACGTAGCCTCCTGACGCTCTAACACCTGAAGTCGGCGGCGCTTGATACGCAAAAGCTCTTCGGCATGGGCGCGATCGGGATCGGTCTTGGGAGGCGCGCTCTGGCTCGTGGTGGGAGATGACGCAGCCTGACTCGTGCTGGACGATGCAGACGGAGCGCTGCTCGCCGGATCTTTGAGCGCGTTGATCAGCCGTGGAAGCTGCGCTGCTTGGAGATTGGGGTTGGTGAAGTCCGCGTAGGTTAGCATCTTCAAGCGCGGCGGCAGATCGCAGCGCTCAAGCAAGAGCGGGATCGTCCTGCGGCGCACGCCTGCGGGATCGGATGTCTGCGTCAATAGCGACTCGAACGCGGTCCACTCGCTCTTCATCCAGCTCTCTGTCAGCACCAGCAGCGTCCTCCGGCTGCGCTCCACCGCGTTCTCCATGTTGACGATGCTCGGCACGCCGATCTCAAAGTCCCGAAAATCGATACAAACGCGCAGGCCCGCCTCTTCCAGACGCGGCAGAAGCGTGTTATGGACCCAATCGCTATCGCGGCTGCTGTAGCTGATGAACACGTCGTAGCTGTAACTTGATGCAGGCTGCTGCGCCATAACAATACTCCTCGATCGCTAGGATTGTTTCGGGCGGGGGATGAGATCGGCGATGATGGATGATTCGGTAGGGGTATTATAAACCCTGCGGCGCTGCGTGGGCGAGCCGGATCTGGCCTGTTTCGATGATCGACACCGCAAATCGGGGCGTAGGCCATACGCCCCTACGGGAAATGATCTTCTATATTCGCGTGGCGGCCGTTCGGTGACGCTGGGAGATGGATTTTTGAGCTACTGGCGGGCCGGAATCTTCCACTCATCCAGCAGCGAGAAGCGATCGGCGGGCGAGGCGAGGAAGGCGGGCGTCTGCGGCGGCCCCTCGATCGACGCATTCACGTCGTAGGCCAGCACGCTCTGGTAGAGCGGCAGGCTGGGGATTATCTCAGCCCAGCGCCGCTGAAACTGCGAGTAGAGCTGTCGCCGCTGCGTCTCGCTGGTTGTCGCGCGGGCCTGTGTGAGGAATTGATCGATCTGGCTATCGCGCAGGCCCGCGTAGTTCGCGCCGCCGTCGGCCCGCGACGAGTGCCACAGCGCGTATGCATCGGGATCGGCTCCGACGTTGTTCCAGCTATGCAGCGCCAGCGTAAAATTATGCGCCGCCAGCTCAGTTTGCAGCGTGGCCGCCGGGACGCGCCGCGCCTCGACGCCGATGCCGATCGCCCGAAGCTGCCGCGTGACCTCGCTCGCCAGCGCGATCTGCTCGCCTGTATCGGCGATCAGCAGCGGCAGCGTGAGCCGTTGGCCGTCCTGCTCGATCCAGCCGTCGCCGTTGCGATCGACATAGCCGAGCTGCCCCAGCAATTGCTGCGCGGCGCTGCGTCGAAACTCCGGCAGCCGCGCCTGCGGATCGGCGGCCCAGGTGCCGGAGACAACCGGCGTGTCGAGCAGACGCCCCTGGCCGTCGAGCACATTGGCGATCAGCAGATCGCGGTTGATGCCGAGCGCGAGCGCCTCGCGGAACTGCGCCTCATCGAGCGGCGGCTGTCGCAGGTTGAAGGCCAGCATCGTGTAGTCGCCGAGCGGAGCCAGCACACGCTGCGTCCGGCGCGGCGCTTCGGGCGCGCGGCGACCTGCGGTGGCAAGTGTCGCGACGCCCTGGACCTCATTGCGCCGCAGCGCCAGCACAGCGGCATCTGCGGTCGGGTAGAATCGCAGCAGCAGATTATCGAGCGTTCGTCTGCCGGGATACTCGAAGAACGGCACCAGCAGCGCTTGCTGCGCGTCGAGCGCCTGAAGCTTCCAGCGGCCAGTGCCGACAGGGCGGCGGCTGAACGGGGCGGCGGCCCACTGCTCAGGGCGCAGGGTGCGGAAGAGATGCGCCGGTAAGATCGGGAGGCGAGCAAGGCTGGGGAAGGGTGCGAAGGGCGTGCTCAGCTCGAAGCGGATCGTCTGCTCGTCGAGTTTTTGCACCAGAACGTTCCGCCAGAGAACGGCCAGCGCGGGATCGCCGGGAAAGTTCGCGTTCTGCACGCCGCGCACCGTGTACAGCACATCATCGGCGGTGACGGGCGCGCCATCGTGCCAGGTCCGATCGCTGCGCAGCGTAAAGGTATAGACGCGGCTATCCTGGCTTGCCGTCCAGCGCTCCGCCAGCGCGGGCTGGACGCGACCCGTGGCGTCGACCTCCGTCAGCCCCTCGAAGAGCAGCGCGGCAATATCTCGCTCGGCCTGCGATGTATCGGGGCCTTGCGCCAGCGGGTTAAGCTGTTCGGGCGTGCCGACCACGCCTTCGACATAGACCCGACCTTGCAGCGGACGATGCGTGGCTGCGGACGAGAGCGCGAACGAGCCGAGCAGACTGAAGATGAACAGCGCGGCGGCGACAGCGATCAGGATTTGCCAGCGGATACGACGAATCATGTGTACTTAACACACAAACACGCCGATCGCTCATGAAGCAGCTTCACGATCAATCGGCGTGCCTGGGCCTAGATACCAAACTTCGGCAGCAGGTTGTTGATCAGCGAAAGGACACAGAACAAGATGCCGATCGCGATCGTCGCCTGAAGGATCGTCCGCTCCACGCCACGGCGTGTACGATAGGTGGTAGCGGCCTCGCGGTTGAAGAAGGCGCTGGCCGAGTTGCCTTTGGCTTGCAGCAGCACAAGCACGATCAGCGTAATCGCCAGGACGATTTGGGCAAGGTCAATAAATGTACGTACAGTCATGAATTCAATAGCTCCCAGGAGTTCAGTTGCGCGACATTATACCATGTGCGCGCCGCCGTAGGAATCTTTCAGCCCCGGCCTTGCGCCGCGCTAAGAGAGCTGCGGCCCTTCCCTGACCAGTTCGGGCGCGCTGGCCTCGAATTTCTTGAAGTTGGCGATGAAGCGCTCAGCCAGCGTTCGCGCCAGCCGATCATACTCGTCTTTGTCCTGCCACGTATCGCGCGGATGCATCAGCGCATCGGGCACGCCGTCGATATGCACCGGCACGTGCAGGCCAAACAGCGGATCGGTGTAGGTTTCCGCCTGCTCAAGCTGCCCGGCAATCGCGGCGCGCAGCATCGTGCGCGTGTGGCCGATGCTGATGCGCTTGCCGACGCCGAACGGCCCGCCGGTCCAGCCGGTGTTGAGCAGATACACGCGGGCCGTGTGCTGATTCAGCTTGTCGCGCAGCATCCTGGCGTAGGTCGTCGCGGGCAGCGGCAGGAAGGGAGCGCCGAAGCACGCCTCAAAGGTCGCCTGCGGATCGTTGACGCCGACCTCGGTGCCTGCCAGTTTGGCGGTGTAGCCGCTCAGGAAGTGATACATCGCCTGCTCCGGCGTCAGACGCGAGATCGGCGGCAGCACGCCAAAGGCATCGGCGGTCAGGAAGAAAAGCACATTGGCATGGCCGCCGCGCTTCGCCTCGACGATATTGTCGATGTATTCGAGCGGATAGGCCACGCGCGTATTCTCGGTGTAGCGCTCGTCGTCGTAGTCGGGCGTGTGCGTGATCGGGTCGATCACCACGTTCTCGATCACCGCGCCGAAGCGGATCGCGTTGTAGATCTGCGGCTCGCTCTCACGCGAGAGGCGGATACACTTGGCGTAGCAGCCGCCCTCGAAGTTGAAGACGCCGTTCTCGTTCCAGCCGTGCTCGTCGTCGCCGATCAGCCGCCGTTCGGGATCGGACGACAGCGAGGTCTTGCCGGTGCCCGACAGCCCGAAGAAGAGCGCCACGTCGCCGCGCCTGCCCTCGTTGGCCGAGCAGTGCATCGGCAGAATACCGCGCTGCGGCAGCAGGAAGTTGAGCACCGTAAAGATCGACTTCTTGATCTCGCCCGCGTACTGCGAGCCGCAGATCAGGATCTCGCGGCGCTCGAAATCGATCATTGCCGCCATGTCCGACTTCACGCCGTCGCGCTCAGGGTCGGTATGGAAATCGGGCGCTGAGATCACCGTCCACTCCGGCGTGAACATCGCCTGCTCCTCGTCGGTCAGGCGAATAAAGAGCTGCTTGGCGAACAGATTGTGCCAGGCGTACTCGGTGATGACCCGTACCGGCAGCGTGCTGCCCGGATCGGCTCCGGCGCGCGCGTCCAGCACAAACAGATCGCGGCCCCGAAAATAGTCCATCATCCGACGGCGCAGCGCGTCGAAGCGCTCCTGCTGGATCGGCTGGTTGATCGTGCCCCACTCAACGGTGTTCTCGGTCGCCGCGTTCCGTACGACAAATTTATCCCTGGGCGAGCGCCCGGTGCGCTTGCCGGTCGTCGCAACCAACGCACCGTTGCTTGCAAGCTGTGATTCGCCCCGCTTGATTGATTCCTCAATCAGCACCGGCGTTGATAGGTTCCAATACACCTGACCTACATTGGTCAACCCTAGCTCATGCAGGGCCTGCTGTGTCTCCGTTGTCGCAGTCTGAGCCACTGGATTCCTCCTCAACCGGATATAGGTTCCCAGTTGTTCATTCTATCACAACTATGTACCACCTTGCGCACCGCAGGTACACCGCTGCCGTGCCCAGAGCGCAGCGCTGCGCCCCGCCGTCTGATGCAGCAAGGCCCGCGCCCGGACCTGCTCAGCCCGGCACTTAATGTACGACACGTCAGTTACGTTACAGTTCGCCGTCACCAGACAGGCTATCGCGCAGAATATGGAGGTTTTCGAGGGCCAGACCCGTGCCGATCGCCACACAGTTCGCGGGCTGATCGGCGACATAGCAGGGCACGCCGGTCACTTCAGTCAGCAGCTCATTGATACGCCGCAGCATCGAGCCGCCGCCGGTCATGACCATGCCTTTATCGATAATATCCGATGCCAGCTCCGGCGGCGTTTCGACCAGCACCGCGCGCACGGCGTTGATGATCGCTTCGAGCGGCTCCTGAATCGCCTCGGTGATCTCGGTCGAGCTGACCTGAATCGTCCGGGGAAGGCCCGCCACCTGATCCCGTCCGCGCACCTGCATCAGCAGCGGCGAATCGAGCGGCAGCGCCGATCCGACCTCGACTTTGACACTCTCTGCCGTGCGCTCGCCGATGACGACGTTGTATTTGCGCTTGATGTAGGAGGCGATCGCTTCGTCGAACTTGATCCCGCCAACCCGCACCGAGGTGCTGACGACGATGTCGTTGAGCGAGATCACGGCGACCTCGGTGGTGCCGCCGCCGATGTCGATCACCAGATTGCCCGACGCTTTGGCCGTGGGAATGTTCGCGCCGATCGCGGCGGCCAGCGGCTCGCGGATCAGGTAGGTGTGCTTGGGATGCGCCCCGGCCTGGATCGCGGCGTGATGCACCGCGCGCATCTCTACCGAGGTGACACCCGCCGGAATACAGATCATCACGCCGGGCCGCGAGAACGCGCCCTGGTTGGCCTTGCGGATAAAGTGCCGAAGCATCGCCTCGGTGACAATATAGTCCGCGATGACGCCGTTGCGCATCGGGCGGATCACTTCGATACTTTCGGGCTCGCGGCCTAGCATCTCCAGCGCGTCGACGCCAACTGCGCGAGGTCGTCCGGTTTTGGTCGAAAGCGCGACCACCGACGGCTCGCTGAGGACAATGCCTTTGCCTTTGACATAGACTAAAACATTTGCTGTGCCGAGATCGATACCAATTTTGCGCGCCACCGTAACTCCTCAATCAATCTATTACAAGCAGCCTGTTCGACGCCGGTTGTTTGGCCTGCCACTTCCCGGCGTTGCCGTTTGAAAACAAAGAAACGCGCCTGACGTGGGTTACGTCAAGCGCAGATATTGTAGCATACTTCATCGTACCGCCGCTGCAACCGAATGATCGCGGCGCTAATCTTCGCCGAGCACGCCGCCGGGACCGGTGTGGCGTCCGCCACGCTTGAGCCGCGCCACGGCCAGCCGAACCATCGCCCGTCGCAGTTGGGCCTCCGCGATCAGCATCTCCTGCTCGGATCGTCGCTCGTGCAGCAGCTCCTCGGCGCGACGACGAGCCGCTTCGGCGCGCGCTTCGTCGATCTCATCCGCGCGCTCGGCGGTATCGGCCAGGATTGTCACCCGATCGGGCAGCACCTCCATAAAGCCGCCGGATACCGCAAACGGGATGCGCTCGCCGTTCTTGATGATCGACAGCTCGCCGGGAATCAGCGAGGTCAGCAGCGGCTCGTGACGCGCCAGGATGCCCATACGTCCAGCCGCGCCCGGCACATTGACCTGATCGACATCTTCGGACATAACGACGCGCTCGGCGGTGACAATTTCGAGGCGAAAAGGCATAGCGTCCTCTCTTAGCCGCCCTCCAATGCCCAAGCCGCGACATTGGAGGCGGCACGTTGTCAACTAGCTGGTGCGCGACTGGTTGTACCGCTCGATCACCTGCTCGATGGGACCTGCGTACAGGAACATCTGCTCAGGAATATGATCCAGCTCGCCCGCCAGGATCATGCCGAAGCCGCGCACGGTATCGGCGATCGACACGTACTGCCCGGCGCGGCCCGTGAACTGCTGCGCGACGGTGAACGGCTGCGAGAAGAAGCGCTGGATCTTGCGCGCCCGCGCCACGGTCAGCTTGTCCTCGTCCGACAGCTCTTCCAGGCCCAGGATCGCGATGATGTCCTGAAGGTCGCGGTACTTCTGCAACACCTGCTGGCACTGCCGCGCCACGCGATAGTGCTCCTCGCCCACGACGTTCGGATCGAGAATGCGCGAGGTCGAGGCCAGCGGGTCGACCGCCGGGAAGATGCCTTGCTCGGCAATCGCACGCTCCAGCGCGATCGTCGAGTCGATGTGCGCGAAGGTCGTCGCCGGAGCCGGATCGGTGTAGTCGTCGGCGGGCACGTACACCGCCTGCACCGACGTGATCGAGCCGCGCTTGGTCGACGTAATGCGCTCTTGCAGCTCGCCCATCTCGGTGCCGAGCGTCGGCTGGTAGCCCACCGCGCTGGGCAGACGGCCAAGCAGCGCCGACACTTCCGATCCCGCCTGCGTGAAGCGGAAGATGTTGTCGATGAACAGCAGCACGTCGCGGCCTTCGTCGCGGAAATACTCAGCCATCGTCAGGCCGGTCAGGCCCACGCGCAGCCGCGCGCCTGGCGGCTCGTTCATCTGGCCGAAGACCATCACGGTCTTGTCGATCACGCGCGTATTCTCGTCGATGCGCGAGTCCGACATCTCGTGGTAGAGGTCGTTGCCTTCGCGGGAGCGCTCGCCCACGCCGGCGAAGACCGACAGACCGGCCTTCTTGGCGATGTTCGCGATCAGCTCCTGAATGGTCACAGTCTTGCCCACGCCAGCGCCGCCGAAGATCGCCGCCTTGCCGCCCTTGGTGAAGGGCGCCATCAGGTCGAGCACCTTGATGCCCGTCTCAAGCATCTCGATCTGCGTGCTCTGCTCCTCGAACGACGGAGCGGGCCGGTGGATCGACGAGAAGGTGTCGGCTGTCACCGCGCCATTGTTATCGATCGGCTCGCCGATCACGTTGAAGACGCGGCCAAGCGTCGTCGGCCCGACCGGCACCGAGATCGGCGCGCCCGTATCCACGGCGGGCAGCCCACGGCGCAGACCGTCGGTAGTGCTCATCGCCACCGCGCGAACGGTATCGTGGCCCAGGTGCTGCTGCACCTCACAGACCAGCACCTCGCCTGGGCGGGGCGCTTCGCCACGACTCTGGCGCTCCTGCGCGTCGGGCGTTATCGGAATTTCGATCGCGTTATAAATTTCGGGCAGTTGATCGGGCGGAAAGACCGCATCGACAACCACGCCGATGATCTGTGTGATCTGACCGGTCGCGCCACGGCGGCGGGTGCCCGGCTGACTCATATTTGCTGTTGCCATGAATCTATCTCCGTAAGAACAAAGAACAGAGAACAGAGCACAAAGTTCTTGGTTCGCCTCGCTGTTCTTTGCTCTTTGCTCTTTGTTCTCCGTTTACCGCAAACTACCGGCTGAGATCTCCGCAAGCTCTTTGGTAATCGCGGCCTGACGCGCCTTGTTGGCCGAGAGCGTCAGATCGCGCACCAGCTCCTTGGCGTTGTCGGTCGCGTTGCGCATAGCGGTCATGCGCGCCGAGTGCTCGCTGGCGATCGACTCAAGAATCGTCTGATAGAGCTGAACCTCTACGAAGCGCGGCAGAAGCGCGTTCAGCACCTCTTCCTGGCTCGGCTCGTACGTGTAGTCGGTGCGCGTTTCGGCAGCCTCCTGCGGCGGCTCGATCGGCAGCACGCGGCGGCGCTCCGGTCGCTGGGTCAGCGTGTTGATGAACGCCGTGAAGACCACATACACTTCGTCGAAGTGGCCGTCGCTGAAGCTGTTGATCACATTGGTCGCCACGGGCAGAATGTCGATCAGGCTGGGCGCGTCGCCCAGGCCGGTGATCTCGGCGACCAGCTTCAGGCCGGTGCGCACGGCGAAATCGCGGCCTTTCTTGCCGACCGTCAGCACCTCGACCTCACGACCGAGCTTGCGCTGATCGAGGATGAAGCGACTGGCCGTGCGGAGCACGTTGGAGACGAGCGCGCCGCACAAGCCCTTGTCGGGCGTGATGATCACCAGGCCGATCCGCCGTACGTCGGTGCGCTGCGTCAGGAGCGGATGCGCCAGCGTTTGACCGGCGCGGACCGTTAGCTCGCCCATGACATCGCGCATCCGGTCGGAGTAGGGCCGCGTTGCCTGCGTGTTGCGCTGCGCGCGTCGCATCTTCGACGCCGAAACCATCTCCATCGCTTTGGTGATCTTGGCGACATTCTTGACCGACCTCACGCGGCGGCGAATCTCGCGTAAAGATGCCATGTGTACCTCGTCAAGACGTAGCAGGGTTGGCGTGTGGAGCCGATCGGCTCCACATCTGCCGCTTACTGCTCCTGGTAATTGCTCGTCGCCAAAAATTCTTCGGTAGCGCTGCGCAGCGCGGCCAACGTCTGATCATCGAGCGACCTGGTTTCGACGATCGTGCGTCCAACCTCAGGATGCGTCGAGCGCATGTACTGGAAGAATTCGCGCTTGAACTCGGCAACGCGGCTGAGCGGCACCTTGTCGAGCATGCCGGTGGTGGCGACCCAGATGATCATCACCTGCTCCTCGACCGGCACCGGCTGGTACTGCGGCTGCTTGAGCACCTCGGTGATGCGCTGGCCGCGATCGAGCTGCGCCTTGGTGGCGGGGTCCAGGTCCGAGCCGAACTGCGCGAACGCCGCCAGCTCGCGGAACTGCGCCAGGTCGAGACGAAGCTGACCGGCGACCTTCTTCATCGCTTTGATCTGTGCCGAGCCGCCCACGCGCGACACCGACAGACCGACCGAGATCGCGGGCCGCTGACCGGCGTTGAACAGGTCGGACTCAAGGAAGATCTGGCCGTCGGTGATCGAGATTACGTTGGTCGGGATGTAGGCCGAGATGTCGCCCGCCAGCGTCTCGATGATCGGCAGTGCCGTCAGCGAGCCGCCGCCGTAGTCCTCGTTGAGCCGCGCCGCGCGCTCCAGCAGGCGCGAGTGCAGGTAGAAAACGTCGCCAGGATACGCCTCGCGGCCCGGAGGGCGGCGCAGCAGCAGCGACACCTGGCGGTACGCCTGGGCGTGCTTCGAGAGATCGTCGTAGATGATCAGCGCGTCGCGTCCGGTTTCCATGAACTCTTCGCCCATCGCGCAGCCAGCGTACGGCGCAATATACTGGAGCGCCGCCGACTCAGAGGCCGACGCCGAGACGACGATCGTGTAGTCCATCGCGCCTGCCTGCTCCAGAATGCCGACGAGCTGTGCGATCTGCGCCTTCTTCTGGCCGATCGCGACATAGATGCACAGCAGGTCCTTGCCCTTCTGGTTGATGATCGTGTCGATCGCAATCGCCGACTTGCCGGTCTGGCGGTCGCCGATGATCAGCTCGCGCTGGCCGCGTCCGATCGGGATCATGCCGTCGATGGCGATGATGCCGGTCTGAACGGGCGTATCGACCGACTTGCGGGTGATCACGCCCGGCGCGATGCGCTCGATCGGACGGGTCTTGTTCGTCGTGATCGGGCCTTTGCCGTCGATCGGCTGGCCCAGCGCGTTGACCACGCGACCGATCAGCGCGTCGCCGACGGGCACCTCGATGATGCGGCCCGTGCTCTTGACGATGTCACCCTCTTCGATGTTAAGGTAATCGCCGAGAATAATCGCCGAGACGTTGTTCTGCTCAAGGTTGAGCGCGATGCCATAGACCGGCGGCTGGCCGTCTTTGGCCGGAAACTCAAGCAGCTCCGAGGCCATCGCCTGCTGCAAGCCCTCGATGCGCGCCACGCCGTCGCCGACCGCCGTCACCGTCCCGACGTTCACCGCCTGGGGCTGGAACGTCGTCGTCGCGCGTAAGCTCGCCTGTAACCGTTGCAAAATATCTTCAGTTGATACAGCCATAGTATCCTCTAGCAAAACAAAGAACAAAGAACCAGGAACAGCGTCACCGTATCAAGCACCTTGCCGACGAGTGCTCTGCTGAGCCGGTATCTGCCCCCTTCGCTCTTTGTTCTCTGTTCGGTATTAGTATCGTTAGCTCGTGAGCATACCTTGCTGAACAGCGATCAGTCGGCTGCGGACGCTCTCATCAAGGACCCGGTCGCCCACGCGGACGATCAGGCCGCCCAGGATCGCCGGATCAACCTCAAATTTGATGACCAGCGCCTTGCTATATTTGGCCTGCAACTGCTGCACGAGCCCTGTCTGCTGCTCCGGCGTGAGCGGCACCGCGCTGGTAATCAGCGCTTCGCGCGGGCCGGACCCACGCGCCAGCTCAAGGAACTGGTTGACGACCTCATCGAGCTGATCTTCGGCTCCACTATCGCGCAGCGTTTGTGCGAGCGCATCGTACAGCGCCCGCGCCGTGGCAGCGGGATCAACGGCAGGCATTAGAGCCTCCCAAGATCGGCAATGGCATTCTGAATGAGCCGGTCGTGCCCACGGCTATCCAATTCCTGCCCAACCACGGTGCTGGCCGTCTGCACCACAAGGTTGCCAAGCTGCGATTGCAGGCCGCGCAAGAGCTGCTCGCGCTCTTGCTGCACCTGCTGCCTGGCCTCGATTTGAATCCGCTCGGCCTCCTGACGGGCCTGGACGATGATCTCTTGCTCCATCGTCTTGGCGCGATCGTTGGCCTGCGCCAGAATGCGGGCCGCCTCCTGACGCGCTTCGTTCAAGCGGGCATCGTAGTCCTGCTGGGCGCGCGCAACCTGCTGCTTGACCTGCTCGGCATTCTCCAGGCTTTCCCGAATAACCGCCTGGCGGTTTGTCAGCGCGTTCAGCACTGGCCGGTACAGGAAGCGGGCCAAAAAGAAGGCGATGATGCCAAAGTTGATTAACTGTGCAATAAACAGGTTAGGATTAATTCCCAGTTTGTCCATGTCGTGCTCCTCTATCGATCGACATCAGAGAGGGGAATCTTTGGGGACTCCCCAGGCCCCAGGGGCATCCCCCTGCCTTTCGGCACTAGATAACGCCGAAGCCGATCAAGAACCCGATCACGAGCGCGAAGATGAACAGTGACTCAGTCAGCGCGAAGCCGATGAACAGGTTGGTGCGGAGCGTGCCTTCGACTTCGGGGTTGCGGCCAATCGCCTGGAGCGCGCCCGCAAAGATGATACCGATGCCGACACCTGGGCCGATCGCGCCAAGACCAACAGCCAAACCCGTGGCGAGAAGCCGTAAACCTTCATCCGTCATGAGATTCCTCCAAAATAGTAGCGAGTTGAGGGCGCTGCCTGTACGCCCGGATACGTCGTTAGTGCGCTAAGTTATCCATCGGCGATGCTTCGACATGACCGCCGTGCTCGTCCTCCGCGTGGTGCGCGGTGGTCGCTTGGTTGATGAACGCCATCGTCAGGGCCGCGAAGATAAAGGCTTGCATAAAGGCCACAAAGACTTCAAGACCGTAGAACGGCAGCGGCAGCAGCCAGGGAACCAGGAAGGCCATCACCGCGAGAACCACCTCGCCCGCGAAGATGTTGCCGAAGAGCCGGAAGCTGAACGACAGGATACGAACGAACTCCGAGATAAGCTCGAACAGACCGACGACAAAGTTCAGCGGGCCTTCTTTGAAGTTGAAGAATTTTCCGAGGTACCCGATGCCGAGCGCTTTGAAGCCGAAGTACTCGATGGAGAGGAAGGAAACCAGCGCGATCATCAGCGTGGTATTCAGGTCCGCGCTGGGAGAGCGCAGCAGCGGCACCAGCACATACGCTTCTTCAACGCCGTCGTGCTCGTATGTGCCGCACGTGCCGTTGGCGATGTCGGCCTTGTGTACTTCTTCCTCATGGTCTGCGTCGTGGGCGGTGGGCGCTTCCTCGATCTCGACCGACTGGTTGATCAACGCTTCCTCGTGTGTGCGGCACAGGCCGATCGAGCCGACGCCCGGAACCAGCGCCAGGAAGTTCGAGAAGAGCACGAAGAAAAAGATCGTGGCGACGAGGGTAAACATGCGGGCAATGTTGCGGTGATCGATGCTCACGCCCAGGTTATAGAATGTGTCGACCGCCAGCTCCCACACGTTTTGCAGCCCGCGCGGGATAGCCGCCATCCTGCTGGTGCCAAGCAGGACGAGCACAATCAGCACGAGATCGACGACCAGCGTCATCAGAAGCGAGTTGGTGAACGGAAAGCCTCCGGGCCGTCCAATCACTTCAGCAGCCACTGAAACTTCGGGCAACTCCTCAACGGGAAAGAGCAACCGGCTACCGATCATGATCGCCAGCACAATCACGACCGTGATGATGGTTCGTGGCTTCAAAGCCAGCCTCCTCGCGACTATTTCAGCTTCTCGAATGACGACGCTCGTGGCACAGCCCGTATTGGGTTGGTCGCGAGCGTCGATGTACTTGGAACTTCGAGAAATCTCTCACATAGTGTTTCTAGGGCGAGTATAGCAGAGGTGTGAAAAAATTGCAAATCAGAGTTTCAAGATTTGTTGCAGTTGTTTCATGGCGCGCTTGGCATAGACCCAGACGGTGCCGAGCTTGCCCGGATTGACGTGCTTATCGAACATAACGATCAGGATCACGCGGTAGCTGATGTTAAAGGCATAGATGTCGTAGCGCGTGCCCTCATGGATATACACGGCGTTGCTATCCTGCTCCTGCAAATGCCGCGCAAGCTGGCTGGCGGTCGAGAAGCTGGTAGCGAGCAGCGGCCCGGTCATCTCCATCACAACGCTTGGCAGCGCGCCCCACTGCACCAGGACCATACCCGCCGGATCGCTGAGCAGGACGCATTGCGCGCCGATCTCTTTGGCGAGCACCTCCAAGAGTTTGTTCAGCACCGTGAGCTGCTGAGGCCGGATGATCAACGAGCCGCCGCCGCCAAAACCTTCGGCTGGCGCAGGCTCGGTAGGCGGCTCCAGTGCAGGCGGCTCTTTTGGCGCTGAGGCTGCGGCTCTGGAAGGCTCGACGGTCGCGCTTGGTGCAGCCTGTGGCGCGGCAGCAGGCGCAGGCTCGGCCTGCGGCTGTGAGGTCGGCAGGTTGAGCATTTTAGCCTGCGCGGGCGGCAACTGTTTCAGCTCACTCGTCGTGGGCAGCACGGGCGGCGGCGCGATGTCGAGCGCCTGATACACGGCGCGCACTGCCTGTGCCGCCGAGCCTTCGAGCGCGACGAACTCGGCGCCAACCGCCAGCACCTCGGCGGAGGTGACAGGACTGGCCTGGCCGCAGATCAAGATGCGCGTATTGGGTGCAAAATTAGGCAAAATCTCGGCCAGCTCCAGGCCGCTCATATCTTCAAGTTGAAGATCCGCCAGCACGATCCGGGGCGGTGTCTGGCGGGCTTGCCACAGCGCATGGTTGGCAGACTCCATCACCACAACGTCATCTAACCGATCCATCTGCCGGGCCACATAATGCAACACAGCATTTTTACCGGGCACAATCATAATCGGGGCAGTTATCATGTACACACCTATGCTTAAACTTACGTAGTGGCGCTGCCAGGCATGGAATCCAAGCCTACGGCAGCAAGGTACGATCCAGAAATATGTCGTTTCGCACTGCTGGCGCAGAATCTAAGGAGCCTGTTGGGGGAGATCCCCAAATCCCTCAGGTCCGACGCCGCACTAGCGCGAAACGACATACACAAAAAAGGCGGTACCGCTCTGCCGCAGGCGTGCAGCCCACCGCGTAGCTCCTGATTGAATGACGTGGAGGAGTCTAGCCATCCGGTGGAGCGACCGGCAGGTACACATGGAAGGTGCTGCCCCGCCCTGGTGTGCTCTCCACCTGCACCCGCCCGCCATGCACTTCGACGAAGCTTTTGGTGATCGCTAGACCGATGCCCATGCCATTCCGAATGCGGGTGATCGACGGGGCAGTCTGGTAAAAACGCTCAAAGATCCGCGACAGATCACGCTGCGTAATGCCGATACCGGTATCGCATACGTCGATTCGTACCTCTCGTCGGTTGGTGGCGGCGTACGTGCCTATGATCGTGACTGAACCTCCAGGTCTGTTAAACTTCAGCGCATTATCGACCAGATTCGCCAGCGCTAAGGTTATTTTATCGCGATCAGCCCGGATCAGCAGCGGCTCCGATGGGTGTTGCAGATGGAGTGGGATCTCGCGCTCGTTGGCGAGCGCCCGTAGCTCCGCGACGGTTTCCCGCAGCATCTCCCAGACATCGAAGACCGTCAGATCGAGCGTCATCTGCTGGAGATCGGACTGGCGCAGGTTGACCAGATCGTCGACGATGTCGCTGATGCGGTGCGCGCCCTTGAGCACCTGCTGTAAGTAGCCGCTCTCGTGGCTCTGAAGGTACTGCCGCAGCAGCGAGCTATAGCCCAGCACAAGCGAGAGTGGCGTGCGCAGCTCGTGCGATGCGATGCCGATGAATTCGCTCTTGAGATGATCGAGCTCTCGCAGCGCCGCAAACTGGCGCGCGTTGCGGATCGCCAGCGATGTTTGATTGGCAATGATCGCCAGCAGCTCGGCCAGCGCTGCCTTCTGCCCGTCGTCATACGCCGCCACTAAGACGCCGAGCCGCTCGTCGTGAACGGCCAGCGGCAGCGCCATGACCGCCCCTTTGCCGGTCCGGCCCGGCGCGATCGGCATGCCGTGCTGCGCGCTGGGGACCTGCGCGGTCGCAAAGACGTGCCGGGCCAGATCCTCGACCGCGCTCAACTGATCGGCGTCAATGCCGGAGGCCGCGACGCAGGGATCTTGCTCGTCGGCGATCCAGATCATCACCGCAGTTGCGCCCGTCTCGCGCCGGACAATATCGATGACGATGTGATAGAGCGCGTCGAGGTCCAGCGTGCTGTTGATCGTCTGGCTGTACTCAAAGACCTTGACAAGCGTTTGTAGCCGAACGTTGTTGCGTTGCAGCCGCTGCCGCTCCAGCGCCCGCGCGACCGTCAGGCGCAGCTCCTCGATGTCGAACGGCTTGGTGATGAAGTCGGCAATGCCGGTACGCACGGCCCGGCTGATGTTGTCGAACGAGCCGTAGCCGGTCATGACCACGATGCCCAGCGAGGCGTGCTGCGCCCGTGCCCGCTCGGCAAGCTCCAATCCGTTGATTTCGGGCATGCTGATGTCGGTCAGCAGCAGATCGAAGGGCTCGGCGGCCAGGCGTTGCAGCGCGACCTCTGGACGGGTGACTGTCTCGACCCGATACTGATCGCGGCTTAGGGTTTTGCGCACCACCGTACAGACAAACGGATCGTCATCCACAACCAGAATCCGTGGCTGTTCGACATCGAATGCAGGCAGTGCTGTTTGCGGTGGTGCGGCTGGCATTCCTTAACCAATCACTTCGATCGCTGTTTGTGGCACAACAATCCGCTCCGCCTCGCTCACCTGCACGGTCGCGATCGGCGTGCGCAGGCCGGATGGCAACTGGCCCTGCGCGCTAAGCGCCTGGACCCGCCCGATCATGCCCATATGCCGCTCGTCCACCAGCCGCACGATCGATCCCACGCGTAGCGCTTGCGGCTGTGTCGGGTCTTGCCCGCCCTGCAAGCGCGGCAGCGGAATTACCAGCCGTGGACGTTGCAGCGGCGGCAAGAGCGTGGTACACCCGTCGAGAAACGCCTCTTGTCGATCGTAGCGCGTCAGCAGATCGAAGAGCGGCTCGGCCATCGGATGCGCGCCAAACCCTTCGGTGACGAGGACGGTCGGCGTCGATGGCGTGCCGCCCCGCTGCTGCCCGTAGGCGTACCAATCGTCGGGGAGCGCGCCGCCGAGAAACGCTCTGACCTCCGATTGCTCGATGCTGCCGACGATCACGCCGCGCACCTGCTCCTGCTGCGCTTTACGCAGCGCCTCGGCGGTAATGCCAGCGCCGCCGATGATCAGGGCGTACGCGCTGCGCGCGTCGATCATGTCGGGCGTGATGATGTCGTGGCGATCGGTGACAAGCAGACGCAGCACGCCGAACTGTTCGCCGCCGATCCCAAAGACGCCCTGAATCATCGCCGCCGGTGTTTCGATCAGCGCGCTTCGTCCGGGCATCACATCGGCAACATAGCCGCGCACCGATGCGGTTAAGGTGACGGGAACCGGATCGGGCGTGATGATCGCGTAGCCGGTTTCGGCGTCAACGGCGCTGAGCGTGCCTGCCTGGGGCGCCATACATTTGCGGCGGCGGCGCTTGGCTAAGACCTGCTGGGGCGCCACGCGCTCGCCAACTTTCCGGCGCATCGCGCGCGGCACGGCCTGCGCCTCGATCCCTAGCGCGCTGGCGATGTCAACAAACACGGCGGACTGTGGCACGATGGCCTGTCCAATCGGATCGTCCGGCTCGATCCGGCTACCGACGCGAACCGTGATGTCGCCTGGCGCGGGTAAACGACGCTGGATCTGAGCTACGGTTGCAGGTAAAACAGCCGGTAAGCCATCGGGGAAGTGGCTGGGCATCACGATGCTCCTTATTTCGGCGCGACGCGCGCATTATAGCACACGTCTTTTTGACGCAATTGCGCGCCCTGAACAAGGGCGCATGGTCCAGATCGCCGGTAGGCCGGATCTCCCATCGGCAGCGCGACTCCACGGAGTGGCCCTTATGTAGTATACTAGATCATCTTCATCAACTATCTCCTGCCAGAGGAGTGTCCTAACCTATGGACCTAGCTACGGCTGATTTGCAGGCTGGTATCGCCGCAACGCGCGCCGGCGACAAAGAGCAGGCGCGGGTTTGTTTCATCCGTGTACTCAAGCACGACCCCCGAAACGAGGCCGCCTGGCTTTGGCTCAGCCATGTGATGCCTACTGTCGAGCAAGCCTTGCGCTGTATCGATCATCTGCTCACGATCAACCCCCACCACAAGCAGGCGCAAGAGGCGCGCGATGTGCTCAACATTCGCTTGCTGCTGGAGGAGGCCGCCGTGCTCCGGCCTCAGACAGCGGCACCGCCGCCGTCCACGCCGCAGCGGCGCTACATGCTCGGCGAGGCGCTGGTCGAGGCGCGCGTGATCACGCAGCAGCAGCTCGATGCGGCGCTCAAGGAGCAGGCTCGTCTGGCCCGCAAGAAAAAGCCCCTGCGCCTGGGCGAGGTTCTGCTGCGCATGAAGCTCGTTCGGCCTCAGCAGCTTGAGGCTGCCGTCGCCACGCAGATCGAAACGCTGCCGACGACCGAGGGCGTCACGATGCAGATCGGCGAGTATCTCGTTCGCCGTGGGCTGGTCACGCGCGCTCAACTGCATCAGGGATTGGCACAGCAGGCCGATCTGAAGCGCAAAGGCCACCGCGTGCTGCTCGGCGATGTCCTGGTACGCTGCGGCTACTTGGCGCGCGAGCAGCTCAATCATGCGGTCGTCGAGTGGCAGCAGCAATATAATCTATCCTTCCACTGACGCCGTCCCGCCGCCCTTGACGCGGCGCGCGGCATTCGGTAGCATGATGTACGAGAGCGGGTGTTGGCCGGTGCTGGTCGCCGTCTTCAAAACGGTTGGGCGGGGTGACGAGCCTCGCCGGTGGGTTCGACTCCCACGCGCTCTCGCCATTCATCGATTGCTTCACCCAGCCGCATGCTGCTGCGCATTCTGAGCGCCCGCCATTGCACGGCTCGATCCACAAGTTGCGCTTGACGCCTACAGTAGCATGCTCGATACCATCGACAGGTAGTAGCTCGGCGCTCTGCCGTCGGATCACCCCTGCGTCAAACCAAGCACGGTCCGCGACGTTGCACAGATGAGGGATGGGCAGTGCTGGGAGGCGGACCGATGAGCGAGAAGAAAAGAGCCGACATGCTTGACCGGCTGAGCGTCGAGGTCGTCGCTACCAGGCAGATCGGCGCGGCGCAGCGTACGGCGATCATCGAGCTGTGCGGCGCGGCCTTTGCGCAGGATTTCGCCCCGCTCTTCGATCTTGTCCCGCTTACCTCCTCGCACCTGCTCGTGCTCCTCGACGATCTGATGATCGGCCATGCAACGTGGATGACGCGCTGGCTTGAGCCGCAGGGACAGGCGCTTTTGCGCACGGCGTATGTCGACGCGGTGGCGATAGCGCCAGCGTATCAGGGCCAGGGCGTCGGCAGCCTGGTGATGCAGCAGCTTGCGGCGCGTATTCAAGACTACGACATCGCCGCGCTCTCCACCTCGCGAGTCAGCTTTTATCGTCGCCTGGGCTGGGAAGTCTGGCAGGGTCCGCTCTATGTGCGCACGTCTCGCGGCATTCAGCACACGCCCGAAGAGATCGTGATGATCCTGCGCTTGCCGCGAACACCGGCAGATCTCGATCTGACCCGTCCTCTCAGCGTCGACTGGCGCAGCGGCAGCGTGTGGTAGCCGCGCATCGACACCCCAACTTCCAACCGTGATGGTATCAACCTGCCGTATGCGTCCGGCAGGAGAACAGCATATTCCGATTGACAGGAGCGTAGCTGCGCCTATACAATGGTCGGACCAAACGATGCCCCCTCTGTTGATGCCATCTTTCCATCGGGCTATAGAAGACACCGGTGCATGGTGCCTTCAGGAGGATGGAGATGGAGCGGCTGCTTGTGATCTGGCGCCAGATACTCCCCCAGCAGCGCTTGCAGCTTGCGCTGCTGGGGCTGTGCCTGCTGGTCAGCGGCGCTGTCGGCTGGAATGTTTCCAGCAGCACGACGATCGCGCCCGACGGTAAGCTGGTCTGGATCGAGCCGACAGGCGCGCCCACCACGCTGCCTCAGCCTGGCGCTGCTGTCGTAGGGCGCGCTGAGACGATTGCTCCTCCAACCTCGCAGCCCGGCATCACCGCCGCCGTGCTCGACTTCTTTGGCTTCGGGCCGGGTCCATCCGCGCCGCCCATTGAGGCCCCGCCTGAGCTGATCGTCGGTCCTACGTCGCGCAGAGCAGCCGGGCCGATGGCAACGCCGACCCGCAGCCGAGCGGCGATAGCTACCAGCCCGACCGTCACGCCAACCTCCGGCTCTGGCAGACAGCCTGCGCGCCTCACTCCATCGGCGACGCCCCGCCGTGCGGCGACGCCCACGCCGCGCAGGCAATCGACAGCAACCGCGCTGCCGTCCAGAAGCCCAACGCCGTCGCATGTTCTCCCACCTCCTCAGACGACGCGCACCGCTACGCCAGTGTGGTCCGCCACGCCCGTTCGGGAGCAGCCATCCGATCCACAGCGCCCGGCACCTGCGCCGCCGCGCACCGCTACCGCCGTGCCAAGCTCGACCGCAGCACCGCCGCGTGTGCCGCCAACATCTAGCCCGCTACCACCCGCGCCGGTCACGCCGCTGCCGAAACCAACTGCCGTGCCGACCGCGGTGCCGCCGGAGCCAACGCCAACCAGGCAGCCGGAGCCGACCAAGACGCCAAGGCCGACCAAGACGCCAAGGCCGACGGATCTGCCGCCGACGGCAGTGCCCACCGCGCCGCCCGAACCAACCGCCGCGCCGACGGATCTGCCGCCGACAGTTGCACCAACCGAGGTGCCGCCGGAGCCGACCGCCGCGCCGACCGCGGTGCCGCCCGAACCAACCGCCGCGCCGACCGAAGTGCCGCCGGAGCCAACGCCGGAGCCAACGCCGGAGCCAACGCCGTGTCCACACGATCGGGGCGGTAGCGCGGGTCCCTTGAAGAAGTGTAAATAATGTCGGGTCGGACCATCACAGCAGCCATGATCTGCCATCTAGATCGGATTGTTGTGTGAGCATTGACATGCTCTAGCGCGTCTTCTACAATACGGCAACTGCCCGCACCCATCCCGCATACACCCACCGGGCCACACGGATGCTTCCTCGTGCGCCGACAGGCCGGGGTGGGGGACTCCCCACAATGTCCCTTCCTGATGCAGAAGCGGCTGTTTTCCGAAGATGCGCCGTGATCCTGAGCTAGACCGGAAGGATGGACATGGCCCGATTGCCGAGGGGTTGGAGCAGCATAGCCTCTGCGTATCGCATCCATCTGCTCACAGCAGCTATGTGTTTAAGTATCAGCGGTGCCGTCGGCTGGGCAATTGCCAGCGGCTCGCGCGTTCAGGTTACACCGAAGGGCCAGATCATCTGGATCATGCCGACGGCTCATCCGACCGTGCCTGCGGAGGCGATGTCGGTGCTGCCGCCGGAGTACCAGGAGCCGACGCCGACCGATCCAAGCATGGCCGAGCGTATCCTTGATTTCTTTGGCGGTCCGACCACGCTGCCGGTTTTGCAGATCGACGACGAACGGCTTCCAACAGCTTCCGTTCGGCCACCGTCGGATGCTCCTCTGTCTCCTGGCGCTAGGCGCGCAACTCCAACGGCGCTACGTCCCAGTGCCACGCCACAGCGCTCGACGCGCGGAACGCCCACGCCGACTCCGCCGCGTGTGACGGCTTCTGCCCTGCCGGAGGAGATTCCTGCCGCGCCGACCAGCGCGCGCGTTCCAGAGCCGCCAGCCGCCGCGCCTGCGCCGCCCACGCCGACGCCGAGCCGAAGCATGCCGACGCCAACGCCGACCGATCTGCCCAGAGAGGAGCGGCCCGCGCCGCCACATATCCCCACCAGCACGCCGCCGCGCTCCGCTCCGACCGAGCAGCCCCCTGACCCGACTCAGGTGCCGACGTATGTGCCGCCGACGCCGGAGCCAACACCGCAGCCTACCGCTACGCCGGAGCCGACAGGACTACCCATTCTCCCGACGCTTACGCCCCTGCTGCCGACGATCCTGCCGCAGCCAACCGTGCCGCCTATCGCTACGCCGGAGCCGACGCCGGAGCCGACGCCGGAGCCGACGCGCAAACCAACGCCCACGCCCTGCCCTGATGACGACGACGATGACGCTGGGCTGCTGCGTAAATGCCACTGATCAGATCAGGATGATTGCGACGACGATCAAAGCAGCCACAGGATACACCCTGTGGCTGTTGCTTCGTTAAGGCGATAACGGTATGCTGTGTGGCTGTGAGGTGATGCATGTATATTCTGGTGACAAACGACGATGGCATTCAAAGTCCGGGCTTGCTCGCGCTCCGGCAGGCGCTCGACACGATCGGCGAGACAGTAGTGGTTGCGCCCGAACGCAACTGGAGCGCCGCGTCGGCAGCGCGAACATTATTCGATCCGCTGCGCGTCGATCCGGTGTCGCTGGCCGACGGACGCGAAGGATTTGTCTGCACCGGCACGCCCGGCGACTGTGTTGCCCTGTCGCTGCTCGGCATCCTGAAGCGCCGCCCCGATCTGGTGGTGTCGGGGATTAACATCGGGCCGAACCTGGGCAACGATGTCAGCTATTCTGGCACGGTTGCCGCCGCGCGCGAGGGGACGATCATGGGCATTCCGTCGATCGCTGTGTCGCTGGACGGGCACCGCGATGCCGATTTCAGGCCAGCGGCGGCATTTGCCGCCAGGCTTGCCCGGCTTGCGGTCGAGCATGATCTGTCGCCTGAGGTGGTGCTGAACGTCAACGTGCCGCATAGCCCAATTCGCGGCGTGGCGATCACGCGCCTGGGACGGCGGGTATATCGCGATGAGCTGGTGGTGCGCCATGATCCGCGCGGTCGTCCGTACTACTGGCTCGGCGGCGGCGAGCCGGAAGGCGATCTGACCGAGGGCACCGATACGGCGGCGGTCGCCAACGGTTACATTTCGGTGACTCCTGTCCATTTCGATCTGACCAACCAGCGGTGGCTGGATACGCTCCGGCGCTGGCCGTTGGACGTGTAGGCACGAGGTTGCTATAATCGAGGAGATCATGAGGCACGATCCGGCAGCATTCCGATGTCTGGCGCTGCCTCAGAGCAGAAACTCACAATCACGCACTCTTGCGTAGGCACGATGTCCAAATTTCATACAACAATCAGTCAGTGGGGGCTCGTTAGCGGCATTCGCCAGGTGCATAGCGACATGATCGTCGTGAGCGCGCCGCGCTCGCCGTTTTCGCCCGAAGCACGCAAAGGCCAGCTCGTGCTGGTCGTCGAGGCGGAGGGCGATGTCGCGCGGGGACGGCAGGCATGTACGCTGGTGGCTCGAACGATCCGCGAAACGTTCTATGCCGACGGCTCGATGAGCATCACGTCGTCGTTGCGCCACGCGCTCAAGGCCGCTAACGCCGCGCTGTATCAGCACAACTATAACGCGCCGCCGCACAAGCGGGCGCTGGTCGGCTGTACCTGCGCGGTGATTCACGGCTCCGATGTGTTCATCACGCAGGTGCCGCCCTCGCAGGCGTTTATCGCGCATACCTCCAGGCTCCGCGCGCTGCCGGTGCCGCTGTCGTGGACCAACGGCGCCGATCTCTCGGCGACGCATCGCCAGGGCTCGCTCGGCACCAGCCTCGGCTCAGAGCCGGAGTTCTTTCGCTCGGTGATTCAGCCGGGCGATACGCTGGTGCTGTGCTCGTCGAACCTCGTTCGTCTGCTCGGCAAGCAGCAGACCGAGCAGTTGATCTGCTACTCGGATGCCGCGACGATCGCCGATGAGCTGTACCATGCGTGTCGATCAGCGCATCTGCCCGAAGCGCACGCGATCGTGATCGAGGCGGTGCCCGGCGCAGCGCCCGAAGTTCAGGATACGCCGGTCGCGCCCGCCGAGCCTGAGCCGCACGCTGAGCGCCCAAAGGTGGCAGGGCGGCTGGGCGGCTGGCTGGGTCGCTCCTCGCGTGCGCCACGGTCGCAGCCTGCCCCGTCGGACCCCGGTACGCCGCACGAGCAGCTGGCTGTCGGTGCGGCATTGCCCACAACGGTTGCGGCTCCGCCGTCCAACGGTCAGCGAAATGCCGCGCCGCTCACGCTGATCGATACGCTGCCGGTGGCCGACGTGATGCCGCTGCCGCCGAGCGCGTTTTTGGGCGAGGGCGACTACGGCGGCATGGTGCGGCCTCCGGCAGTGCCCCGCCGTAATCGCCAGATCGATCTCTCCGACAATACGGGCACGCCTGTTGATTTTGCGGCGCTGCCACGCAAGCCAGCGCCGCCGCCGCCGACCCTGGGCGATCGAATCCTGCTGCCGATTCACTCGCTGCTGGCGATGACCATGGGCAGTGTCGCCAATGTGCCGCGTCGAACTGCCCGACCGGTGGAGCGGCAGCCGGCCCAGGGTTTGCGGCTCAAAGGGTTATCGTATCGCAGGCAGCGACCGCCGCTGCCCTGGCTCAATATTTTCTTGATCGTCGGCGTTGTGGCGATGCTGGTGATCTTCGGCATCCGTCAAAACCGGCAGAGCGATCAGCGCACGATCGAACTGGCGCTCGCCAAAGTAACCGAGGCGGTCGCGCAGGCACGTCAGGCCCAGGATGGCGTTGTGGCGCAGCGGCAGCTTGAGGCGGCAGAGTCGGCCTTGAACGATGATGTCGGTAAGCTGGTGGCAAGCGGCTTGATCACGACGACCAAGAGCGCTGTCTGGACACGCTATCTGGCCGTGCGCACCGACTACGATCGCGCGATGGCCGAGATTAATCGTATCGGCTTCATCGACGATTTCGAGTCCGTCGCGACGCTGCCGGGCGGCCAGGGGCTGATCGAGCGGGTGGTGCTGGGCACGGCGGCGATCAGCGATACTCAGCCGCCGCTCTTCTACCTCGACCGCGCGGCGGGCGTGCTCTACGAGCGCGGGCAGCAGGAGCCGCTGCTCAAGCCCGATCAGGATATTAATTCGTCTGTCACCGATCCGATCCGCGATGTGCTGTGGCGTGAAGACAACGTGATCGCGTTCGACCGTGGCGATCCCAGCACGCCGATCTACCGGGTCTATCTGCGCAACGGCGATGGCTGGCTTGCCAATCGCCTGAATCAGACCGAGTGGATGGAGCCTGCCGAGGGTAATCTGCCGCTGGCGACCTACGGCGGGCATTTGTACATGTGGGACAGTAAAGAGAAGCAGCTCTGGAAGTATACCAGCGGCATGTACGCCGATCTGCCGACGCCCTGGCTTGCGCCCGGCATGAGCAAGCCGCTCGATCAGATCGCCGATGTGCAGGTCGATGGGCTGGTCTATCTGCTGAACCGCGATGCCAGCATCATGGTCTTCGAGGCCGGGAGTCTGATCAGAGAGTTTCCAGCGCCGCAGCTTGCCGTGCCCGTCTCCACGGTGTCGCGCTTTCTGGTGACGGCGGATATGCTGGAGGCCGACGGCGTGACGGTCAAGCAGCCCGGCTCGATCTACATCCTCGATACCCGCAACGAGCGGGTGCTCCAGATCAACAAGACCGACGGCACGCTGATCCAGCAGATCCAGGCGCGCATTCGCGGGCCGCTCAATCAGATCAGCGATCTGGCCGTAGACGAGGCGCGCGGCTTGCTCTATCTGGCGAATGGCCCGCGTGTGCTCCGGGTGGACTTGCCGGTGCCGCCGCAGCCGCCTGCTGAGGCAATGCCCGCCGCAACTACGACGCCGGAGCCGTAGCCGTCAGGCCGGGGCGGGTGCCAGGCCCAAAGGGCACCCCGGCCCGGGTGGCCCCACGCTTTCGCCCCCTCTCCTATGGCAATGGCAGAGGGATGGCCGGGTGCCCTCCAGGCGGCGATTGGGGTGCGGGCCAGAACTTGAAGCTTTGAACGTTGAACTCGAAAGTTGCCTATGCTGATCAAGCCGCCAAGCAGAACCGATCTCCACGCCGCCTACACCGCTGCCGGGTGCGGCGTGTGTGGCCTGCTCATGCGCAGCGAGCGCCGCTATATCGACGCGACGCTGTACGAGCATGTCACCGATGTGCGCTGGCGGGCGGAGGTCCGCGCCGCGCGTGGCTTCTGCGCGCTGCACACACAGCATGTGCTGGAGGTTGGTCGCTCGGCGCTGGGTGTCTCGCTCGTCGCCGCAGACATTCTCAAGACACTCCGCGAGGCGCTCACGGCGACGGATGCGGGCGGCACGATCAGTCGGCTGCGCGCCGCGCTCGGAGCGAGCAATCCGTCGGCGTCTGCGCTTCAGCCCCAGCAGCCATGCCCGATCTGCACGTATCTCGCCGACCTCGGAGCGGTCTATATCGCCGCGCTGCTCGACGACATTGCCACCGATGAGGGCCGCGCGGCCTATGCGCGGTCGGCGGGGCTGTGTCTGCCGCACTTCCTGATGGCGGTTCGGCGCGGCGGGCCGGGTCTGGCAACGCTCACCACACATCAGGCGCAGGTCTGGGAGCGTCTTGAGGCCGAGCTAAGCGAGTTTGCCCGCAAGAGCGATTACCGCTTCGCCGACGAGACGATCGACGCCGAGCGCGACGCCTGGCGACGTGCCCTGCTGCTGCTCTCCGGCGAGTAGCCCCGCCGCTTAGCCACCCAACCCCAGATAAAACAGCGCCACGCTGACGATCAGCCCAAGCGCCGCGCCGATCAACTGGTCGGCCATGCGCGATTGCCAGGAGTTGGCCTCGTCGAGCTTGCGCGTTAGCTCGGCGTTGGCGATGATTAGGTGTTCGAGCTTGAGCAAAATATGCTCCAGATCGACGGGCGGCGCATTCTTGGCCTGTAGCCGTCTCTGCTCGCCCAGCGGCATCAGCAGCGCTCCGGTGAATGCCCGCCGCGCCAGTTCCGCCGCCTGCTGGTCGCTGGCAGGCGCGCTGCCCCGCTGTGCTCTGACCAAAATTCGTCCGTCCGGCGCGGTGTAGGGCGCGTTCGTGCCCTGCGGCACGTCCAGCGCGATCAGCGTCGCGCCGTCTAGCTCGACGCTGCGCGGCTCGATCAGGATCGGCGGCGTCACCAGTTGCGCGCCACGGGTGATCTTGCTCAGCGCCGCCTGAGGGTTGCGCAGCCCGACGACAGCTTTTCGCCTGTCGATGCCGAAGAGAATTGTGCCGCCGTGGGTGTTGGCAAGGCTGGCGATCAGCCGCGCAATGGCCTCTGGGGTGGGTGCGTCGCGCTCGAAGATGATACGCTCGTTCGGCCCCAGGCGGATCAGATCGTGGATGCGGGCGGTTTCCATGCTGTGTACTCCTCTGCGGTGGCAGAGTGTACCATGAGCGCGTACGGTTGTTGGTGCGCGCCTGGGAAATGATTAAAGCAAAGCAGGGCATGGGACCTGCCCATACCCTGCCACCTGAGGGGTGCGATTAGACCGTCTCGGTCGGACGCTCGCTCTTGATTGCGACCGCCTGGCGCTTGGTGAAGGTCAGATGCCCGTTGACAGCATCGACCTGGATCACATCGCCCGCGACAAACTCGCTCTTGAGCAGCGACCGGCTCAGCGGCGTTTCGAGCATGCGCTGCACCGTGCGGCGAAGCGGACGCGCGCCATAGACCGGGTTGTAGCCTTCCTTGACCAGCAGTTCCTTCGCCACTGCCGTCAGCTCCAGCGTGATCTGCTGCTCGTTCAGCCGTCCCGCCACTTCCTTGGCCTGTAGCTCGACGATCTGCATCAAGTTTGACATCGTCAGCGGCTGGAACACAATGATCTCGTCGATGCGGTTCAGGAACTCAGGCCGGAATGTGCGCTTCAGACCCTCGTCCACCTTCTTGCGCGCCTCGGCCAGGTCGATCTGATCGGCGTCGCGCTTGAAGCCGATCGTGCCTGCCCGAAGCTCCTCCGTGCCGACGTTCGAGGTCATGATGATCACGGTGTTGCGGAAGTCCACGGTGTGGCCCTGCCCATCCGTCAGCCGACCGTCGTCGAGTACCTGCAAGAGCGTGTTGAAGACCTCAGGGTGCGCCTTCTCGATCTCGTCGAACAAGACCACCTGATACGGTCGCCGCCGGATCGACTCGCTGAGCTGGCCGCCCTCGTCGTAGCCGACGTAGCCTGGAGGTGCCCCCAGCAGCCGCGACGTGGTATGCCGCTCGCCGTACTCGCTCATGTCGATCCGCGTCATCGCGTCCTCGCTGTCGAACATAAACTCCGCCAGCGCCTTCGCCAGCTCGGTCTTGCCGACGCCCGTGGGGCCTAAGAAGATGAACGAGCCGATCGGACGGCGCGGATCTTTCAGCCCGGCGCGCGCGCGGCGGATGGCATCGCTCAGCGCGACGATCGCCTCGTGCTGGCCGATCACCCGCTCATGCAGCCGCTCCTCCATGTGAATCAGCTTCTCACGCTCCGTCTCCAGCATGCGATTGACCGGAATGCCCGTCCACTGGCTGACGATCGTCGCGACATCTTCCTCGTCCACGATCTCATCCAGGTTGCTCTGCTGCATCCAGGCGGAGCGCTCCTGCTCGAACTGCTCGTTCAGCCGCGCCGCCTCGGCCTTGAGAATCGCCGCGCGCTCGTAGTCGCGCCGCTCGACCGCCGCCTCCTCGGCTGCGTGCAGCTCCGTAAGCCGCGCCTGCTTCTCCTTCAGCGCCTGCGGCATCGAGTAGATGTCGATGCGCAGCTTGGCCGCCGCCTCGTCCACCAGATCGATCGCCTTGTCGGGCAGGAAGCGCTCGGTGATGTAGCGGTGCGATAGATGCGCCGCCGACTCGATCGCGTGGTCGGAGATCGCCAGGCCGTGATGATCTTCGTAGCGCTTGCGCAGCCCGTAGAGCATCTGGATCGCCGTGTCGACATCCGGCTCCTCGACAAAGACCGGGCTGAAGCGCCGCTCAAGCGCCGCGTCTTTCTCGATGTGCTTGCGGTACTCGTCCAGCGTCGTCGCGCCCACGACCTGGACATCGCCACGGGCCAGCGCGGGCTTGAGCATGTTCGAGGCGTCGATCGAGCCTGCCGCCGCGCCTGCGCCCACAACCGTGTGCAGCTCGTCGATGAACAGGATGACCTTGCCCTGCCCGTTGCGCACCTCGTCCATCACCGCCTTCAGGCGCTCCTCGAACTCGCCACGGAACTTGGAGCCTGCCACCATTCCAGCCAGATCCAGCGCCAGCACGCGCCGCTCGGCCAGCGTTGGCGGCACGTCGCCCTGCACGATCTTCTGCGCCAGCCCCTCGACGATCGCGGTCTTGCCGACGCCGGTTTCGCCGACGAGCACCGGGTTATTCTTCGAGCGGCGCGACAGGATACGCATCAGGCGGGTAATCTCGACCTCGCGCCCGATCACCGGATCAAGCGTGCCGTTGCGCGCAAGCTCGGTCAGATCCGTGCTGTACTTCTCCAGAATCTCGTAGCGCCCCTCAGCACCGGGATCGTCCGCGCGCTGCGAGCCACGGATCTCCATCAAGACCTGATAGAGCCGCTCGGCGGTGATGCCGAACGCCGTCAAGATCCGCGCCGACGTGCCCTCGCGCTCGTTGGCGATGGCGATCAGCAGATGCTCGGTGCCGACATACTTGTCCTGTAATCGCTCTGTCTCCTGCTCGGCGCGCTTGAGCAGCCGGGTGGTACGCGGCGTCAGATATGCCTGCGCGGTGTTGTAGCCGAACTGGTTGCCGTACGCCTTGGGCGCGCGCTCAAGCTCGCGCTCGACCAGCCGGGCAACTTCCTGGGCATCGACGCCCGCTTTCTCCAGCGCGCGCTGCGTCAGGCCCTTGCTCTGTCGGATCATCGCCAGGAAAATGTGCTCCACATCCAACTGGGTGTGATGCATTTCCCGCATGATCTCCTGCGCCTCTTGAAAGGCTTCTTGTGCTTTCTCTGTGTAGTCTTCTAAACGCATGTGTTCCTCGTATCATCGAAACCAACAACGGACGTTATGGTGATACTATGGTTGCTGGCTATGTGCTACGATTGTCGATCTTCGTCCAATACCTGCCGTCCACGGTGCTGGAGCTGCTCCACCTCTTGCCGCAACAGATCCATCTGCTCGCGCATATGGAGGATAACTTCCGCACCCGCCAGATTCACGCCCAGGTCATCCACGAGCCGTTTGATGCAGCGCACTCGCTCGACATCAGCATCCGAAAAGAGCCGAATGTTGCCGTCGCTGCGCTGTGGCCGGATCAGACCTTTTCGCTCGTACATCCGCAAGCTCTGCTCGTGCAGGCCCACCATCTGGGCTACGACACTGATCGTGTATTTTGGTGTACGCTCACTCATGCGATCTACCGATTCGCGTTTGCCCGATGGAGCGATGTTAGCTGTCCGTATCGTCGATTATGTTGCGGTTAACGTTACATAATCCATTATACGGTCGCGCTTGCTGTTTAGATGTCGCTCGCGCGATTCTCTCATACAACGCTAACACCTGCCGCTCCTTCGACATGACGCGCTTTAGGCTCGAATGCTCCGCAATTCCTGTACCAACTCTTGCTCCCGCGCCGATAGCTCGGTCGGAAGCTGGGCCTCCGCGATGATGTAGAGGTCGCCGCGCTGCTCCGTGCCGGGCCTGGGCATGCCCTGGCTGCGAATACGGAAGGTTTTGCCGTTCTGGGTATTCGCCGGTATCTGGAGCGTTAGTGTCTTGCCGCTGAGCAGCCCGATCCTGGCCTCGCCGCCGAGCAACATGGTGTAGAGATCGATCGGCGCGCGGTAGCGCAGGTCGAAGCCCTCGCGCTCGTAGCGCTCGCGCGGCAGCACATTCACCAGCAGGTAGAGATCGCCGCGTGGACCGCCGTTGATGCCCGGCCCGCCCTCGCCCGAAACGCGAACTTTACCGCCCGTGTCGATGCCAGCCGGGATCTTGACCGCCAGCGTTCGCGCCTGCTGCCCCGCGACGCCGGTGCCGCCGCAGCTTGGGCACAGGTTGTTGCTTTGCACGCCCGTGCCGCTACAGGTGGCGCAGACCTGCGGAACGTCCATGCGGATCTGGCGCTGCGTGCCGTTATACGCCTCTTCGAGCGTCACATCGACGCTCTGCTCGTAGTCCTTGCCTTTTTGTGGCCGGCTGCCGCCGCCGCCAAAGCCGCTGGTCTGCCGCCCACCCATCGTGCCGAACATGCTCTCAAAGAAATCCGAAAAGCCCGTGTCCACGCCGGGCGAGCCCTGGCCGAAGCCGCCAAAGCCGCTGCCGGAGCCGAAGTCGACGCGCACGCCGCCGGGCTGATTGATGTACTGCGACCAGTCGAAGCCGCCGCCAGCACTGCCAGCCTGCTGATACCGATTCCAGTCAGCGCCGAACTGATCGTATTTCTTGCGCTTCTCGGCATCCGATAAGACCTCGTAGGCCTCGTTGATCTCCTTGAATTTGGTTTCTGCTACCTGATCACCGGGATTGATGTCGGGATGATATTTGCGTGCCAGCTTGCGAAACGCTTTTTTGATCTCATCCGCGCTCGCGCTCCGGCCAACGCCAAGTGTTTTGTAGTAGTCTTTATATTCCATCCGAACCTCGATGTGCAGTGATTGGCGTGTGCTCTGCTTTGACTATCAGGATTCTAATCCTTGATACTGTCAGTGTCAAGGTTTCTATAACGCTAGGACGCAACTCTAGTACATCGTTAACACAATCATTGGTTCTGCTGCGGCGCGGACGACCACAGGGCGCGCGGCACGGGCGTGGTGATGTAGCCCTCGTCAATGTTGCCGAAGACTCGCGCCCGCGCCATGCCCCAGCGCCACAGGTAGTGAGCGATGTAGGCGCACATCACGCCGTCGAGCAGATCTTCGTAATCCTTCAGGCGCGCCTTGCTCAGCGGCGCAAGCTCGGTCGCCAGCAGCTTGTCGGCATGCAGCAGCGCCGGATCGGCCTGGGCAAGCGAGCGCAGCCGCGCCTGATACGCCGCAAACTCCGCCAGACGCTCGTCGTGAGTCCGTCTGGGCCGCGCCTTGTAGCGAATGATGCGGTCGAGGTCGAAGATCGAGACGATCGCCGGGTGAGTGTAGACCTCAACAATCTGGCGGATCGGCACCTGCGCCGCGACCTCGGTGCGGTGGATGAAGCCCTGGTCGAGCAGCCGCTCCAGCAGCACCTCGCCTCGAACGATCCCATCCCGCGCCAGCCGGTTGCGATTGACCGGATGCGCCCCCGCGTGGTAGCGCGCGAACAGCTTGCTGATCTCAACCTCAGCCGGTCGCCGCCCGGCCTGGTTCGGCACGCTCAGCGGCGCGTCGATCGCGACGAGCGCCGGAGCATCACCGGCGTGCTCCACCACGAACGCGATAACCTCGTCGTCGCCGCGCAGGAGCCGTGTTGTCAGCAAGCGCCCGCTGGTCGCGTCGCCCTCGATCACGGCGGCGCCGGTTGGGTTGCGGAACGACCAGGCGAGATCCAGGCCGATGAAACGCATAGGTCGGGCCTTTCTGTAGGTGATGTTTGAGCAATGATTGCGGATACATGAAAAATCCGGCGGGCTGGAACGCCTGCCGGAACGTATGCTAAGATCTGCGAGTCGCTGCTCACGCGCTGGGCGCGGCCTGGGCAGCATTCGGCTGTGGAGCCACCGGTGGGCCAAAGCGCACTTCGAGTACGCCATTCTTGAACACCGCGCGCGTCGCCTCGCGATCTGCCAGGGTGAGCGGTAGAATCAGCTCACGGCGAAAATTCCCAATCTCGATAAACAACTGATCGCCGCGCTTGGTCATATTGACCTTGTCCAGCTCGACGTGCGGCAGCGGCAGCTTCAGCAGGTACTCGTCGCCGACCTTGGTCAACTCCTGGGTTGCGCCCTTGAAGAACACCTGGGTCGGATCGCTGTCTCCGAAGAGCGTTCGTCCGAGCCGCCGCAGATCGTCGATGCCGCGCAGATCGCGCGCTTCGTATGGCGCTTCCCAGATCGGCAGCGGCGTGAATAGCTCGTGCGCCTCTTTGCGGTAGCCCTGCTGGATCGTGTAAAGCTGCTGTAAGAATCCGTTGCCCTGGACGTTCTCCGGTAAGACGCGGTTCAGCACCGCGCCGTCGATCGGATAGCCGTAGAGCGCCAGGTAGGTCGCGGCACGCTGCGCCTCTTTGAGCACCATGCGCTCCGGCGTCAGCACCAGACGATACGACGAGATCGCCGGATCGGTCAGCGTGGCGCGCAGCTCATCGACCTCTGCCATGAACTTGGGCAGCGAGTCGAACACATCGCTGGCCGGGATCAGCGCCCGCACGAGCGGGCGCGCCAGCTTAACGGTCGTCTGCTCCCAGTTGAGCACCCGCCCCGCGTACCACTGGAAGGTTTCAGGCATCGTCAGCAGGCGCACTGTCTCGCCCGTCGGCGCGGCATCCACGATCACCGCATCGTAATTGCCTTCGCGCGCCTGCTTGCGGATATGCATGAGGCTGACGACCTCCTCCATGCCGGGAATGACCGATAGCTCTTCCGCCGCGACTTCGTTAACGCCTTTGCGGCGCAGCACATTTTGCAGATAGGTCTGGAGATGACCCCAGTGGCGTCGCACCTCGTCCAGAACGTTGATCTCCTGACCCCACAGATTCGGCGCGACAAGCGTGGGCTGTGATTGCAGCGGAACATCGAGCGCATCGGCCAGCGAGTGCGCCACGTCAGTCGAGACGACCAGCGTGCGATGCCCAAGCTCGGCGGCGCGCGCTGCGGTTGCGGCGGCAGTGGTGGTCTTGCCGACGCCGCCTTTGCCTAGATATAAAATGAGACGCATGAACGCTCCTTCTCAAACGAACTACGGTTACTGTACGTCGCCGCATAGACAAGTGTTGCAGGCGGATGATAACCGTGCATGTCTTTGTACCAGACGCAGCCCTGCTTTGGCGCTCCACCGAAGTCTGCTAGTCGCTTTTAGCGCATGGACTTAAGGCTGTGGTAACATAGTACATCATCATCTCGTGCTCGTCTGTTTTAACCGTAGAATAGACACGGGGCACTCACTCCACCGAAAGCTGGCATCCTCTCTTTGCAACTCCTTGTGCCGATCGTTGCAACTTGTTGTGCCTGTCACCGTACAATCAGATGGATGATCGCCCCGATCATCGAGGAGGCTATATGAGTCCTACTCTGCTCGAAGTAACGATCGGACTGATCGCCGCAGTGCTTGTCTTTCTCTTTGCGGTGCGCGCCGTTCCGCTGGTTATAGAGCAGTTGTCGCATTATTTCGATCACGTATTCAATCCCGAAGAGAGCGACGAAAGGGAATCGGAAGATTATGAGCGCTAATATGAAGGCTGTCCGTCCAAGACGGAATGGAATGGTGAGCTTGTTCGTGCTGGGTATCGCGGCGCTGATCGCGCTGGTGGCGCTGGGGCTGGTCTTCTCCGCGTGGCGCACGATCGAGCCGGGCTACGTCGGCATCGTCTTCGACAAGGCCAGCCGCAAAGTGACCAACACGCTCGATCCGGGCTGGGTCTTTATCAATCCGTTCACTCAGAGCATCACCAAGTATCCGGTCGGCGTGCAGACGATCGTGATGGTGCAGACGGAGCAGGAGGGCGAGGTCAGAGGCGACGATAGCGTCAAGATCGGCAGCCGCGAAGGCCAGACCATGAACGCGGATGTCAGCGTCCAGTACTCGGTGCTGAGCGAAGAGGCGGCCAATCTGTATCGCACCTGGGCGGGCGCGCCGATCGAGGTGATCCGCGATAACCTGGTGCGTCAGGTGACGCGCTCGGCGCTCAACGACATCGCCTCGCAGTACGGCTGGGAGGAGATCTACGGCGAGAAGCGCATCGAGTATACCCAGAAGGTTTCCGAGGAGCTGCGGCGGCGCTTTGCGGAAAAATACGTCAAGTTCGAGTCGCTGAACCTGCGCGGCTTCCACCTGCCGCAGAACTTGCAGAACGCGCTCGATCAGAAGATCGCGGCGCAGCAGGCGGCGGAGCAGCAATCCTTCGCGCTCAAGCAGGCGCAGATCAAGGCTCAGCAGGATCAGGTGGCGGCGGAGGGCCAGGCCAATGCGCTGCGCGCGCAGGCGCAGGGCGAGGCCGACGCTACGCGCATTCGAGCAGAGGCCCAGGCTCAGGCCAATCGCCTGCTCTCGCAAAGCCTGACATCGGATCTGATCCGCTACCAGCAGCTCCAGAGATGGGACGGTAAGCTGCCGGTCTTCAGCGGCGGCGGCGCGACGCCCTTGATCGACGCTACCAGCATCATCAGCGATACGGCAGGTGCCGGTCAGTAGTACGCCGACACAAGGTAGAACGTGAAGGGGACATGCCTGCGCATGTCCCCTTTGTGTGCGTGCAGCCGCGCCGGTCGCTAGCCCGCGATCAGCGTGCGGCTCTCGGCGACCAGCCGTTGCAGCTCGGCCTCGATCACTCGACGCCACTGCGCGACTTCTTCATCGGTCAGCGCGCCGCCGCCGTCGGAATGCTCCATCGCCAGCTCCCAGCCGCGCCGCTGCGCAAAATGTTCGATCTCGACGCGCCGTGCTTCCGGCCAGCGCTGAATAAAGACCTTGAAGGCGCGACTCAGGCGCTCACTGCCGTCCTGGTTCAGCGCCGGAAGCGTAACGACGCTGTGCCCATCGTGCCTGGTGTCGGGCTTCGCGGCGCGGGTAAAGAAGATGCTGTCACACGTGCGGCAGTAGCGGTACTCACCCGCGCCATCATAGCGGCCTGGATTGGCGGCGATTGCTCCGATCAGCATCCGATCCGTTGGCGACATACTTCTCCCTTTGCGCCCCGCGTTTCGCGTTTCGCGTTCTCCCCTTGTTCTTTCGTCCCCGGCTAGGGCCTGGCGCAGAAGTTCGTCAGGCCGCGCTTCTGTAAGATCAGGGCCAGCAGCACAGCGCTTTCGACAGAAATACCCTCATCCGCGTCAACCGTGACCATCACAGCACGGGTCAGCTCGCGCAGCTCATCTTCGATCGAGCCGAATGTCGCGCGTGGCTGGCTGCCGACACACAGCTCTTGATGAAGCTGGGTGTGATAGCGCCGCAGGAGCAGCGCCGTCGAAGGCTGCGCGCCGCCGACAACGGGTACATTTTCGAGCAGCGCGTCGCTCCGCTCGATCAGATCGTTCTCGTCGAGCTGAAACAGCCGGTCACGAACGGCTTGATGTACGGCAGCGTTGATGTCTTGCCAAATTTCAGAGTGGTGCATGACAGCTCCAACGTTGAGATGTGCCAATAGCGCATGAGCCGGACGGCTCGGATGCTATCTTAAACCAAAACGGCAAAATACACCACGGACCTTACTCGGATGCTTCGGCCTCGATGTATAGGACTCGGCCACAGCGCGGGCAGCGGACCAGCGGATCGGGAGTGCTCAGCAGATCGAAGACGGCGGCGGGCAGCCGTGCCCGGCAGGCGCTACACTGCCGGTTGCGAATCGGCGCGAGCGCGGTGCCGCGATGGCGGCGCTGGAGATCGTCATACAGATCGAGCGCGCCGTCGGGAAGCTGGCCCGCGATACTCTGGCGCTGAGTCTGGAGCGCTTCAAGGTCGTGTCCAAGGCGATCGAGCTGTGTTTGCAGCAGCGCCTCTCGCTCATTCCATGCGACAGCCGCCTGCTCCACCTGATGCTCCACCTCGCTAAGCTGACGCTCCAGCTCTGCGATGCGCTCAAGCTGTGCCAGCACATGCTCTTCGAGCTGCGCGGCCCGCTCGCGGAGGATCACCAGCTCACGCGCAACCAGCGGATCGCTCGGCCCGTCGCGCTCCTGCTCGTCGAGAGTGCGCAGGCGCAGCTCAACATCGTCAAGCTCCCATTGTAGATCGCTGCTGTGGCCGCGCTCTTCCTTGAGCTTACTCGCCAGGTCGCGGCGCGTATTGCGTAGATCGCGGAGACGATCGCGCTCGCGAAACTCGTCCAGCACTGCATCGCGCTCACGTGCAAGATTGGTGAGTTGCTGATCGACCTGTTGAATCTGAGTAAACAGTTGTACGCGCATAGCAGGAATCCTTGATAGATCATAGGATACCACGGGCAGATAGGCGATTCAACCGCTTGACGTAGAACAATTGTGCGAATATAATGGTGGTAGTTAATACCGGCTCAGGGAGCTTTTTCGGGAATGGGATCTCCTGCATCCGCTCAAGATGGAGAATCTTTTGGGGGCCACCTACCGCCGGGCGCCCCGCCCTGACGGCGCATTAAGTCGAGGAGGATGTATGCGGCAAGAACCGATCCTGCTGCAAGCAAAGCGCTTCAACTGGCTGCCGCACCGCTTTCTGCATCGTGGCGTTGTCCGGCAAGTCCTGCGCGTCGAGCGCGCCTGGGGTGTCGGGGCGAGCTGGGGCAAGCATCCGGGGCATTATTTTCGCGTACGCTGTCAAGATGGCGCGGTCTGCGATCTATTCCACGATGTGATCCTCAATACATGGTATCTCAGGCAGACCGGGTCGGTGGTGGAGCGTCTACGTCGTAGCAGAGCTTTAGAGAAGGGAACGTTGAGATGGACTTTTACTTAGCGTGGTTTGACGACGACCGGAAGAAAGAGACGGGTCTTAAAATTCAGGAGGCCGTCGCCGCCTACGAGCGACGCTTCCGCAGGCATCCGAATATTGTGCTGATCAACGAGCAGGATCGTACCGAGGGCGTTGCGGATGTGCAGCTTCGTCCCATCTCCTACATCCGCCCATCTACGTTTTACGTAGGATTTGAAGAAGCCGCGTAGCAGCCGTCATAGCTACCGGCCGTGCCTCAAGGAGAGCTTTCGGGCTCTCCTTTTTTGCTGCCCGCTCCTCATCAGAGCAGGGAATGTTTGGAGAAAACCCCAGCCTGACGGCGCGCTACTCCTGCGCCGGAAAGACCACCGGCTCGCGCGGCAGCACCTCAATGCGAACCGCGCTATCGAGCGGCACCAGATGAACCGAGGGCTGGATCACGTCGATAATGCGCGACGATGGCAGCCGCACCGCGTAGCGCACGGTCGCGCCGCCGAACTCACGCCCGACCACCAGGCCGCTGCCATCGCGATCGGGGTAGATATGCAGATCATCAGGACGCAGCAACACATCGGCGGCGGCTCCCTGCGGCATAGCTCTGTGGAGCCGAAACGTGCCAAGCTCGGTTGTGACATGATCGTCGTCGACGCTGCCGCTCAAGAATTGGGCGCGGCCCACAAAACCGGCGACAAAGCGGCTGGCCGGGCGGCGATAGAGCGTTTCGGGATCGGCAAGCTGGTGCAGCCGCCCCCGGTGCATCACGGCGATGCGATCGGCGAGGGCAAAGGCTTCGCTCTGATCGTGAGTCACGAGCACCGTAGTGATCCCTGCGCGGCGCACAATCGCGCGGACCTCGTAGCGCAGCGCTACTCGTAGCTCCAGATCGAGATTCGAGAACGGCTCGTCCAGCAGCAGCAGCCGTGGCTGAGGAGCCATCGCGCGGGCCAGCGCGACGCGCTGCTGCTGCCCTCCCGACAGCTCATGGGGATACCGCGCCGCGTACTCGCTGAGATCGACCGTTGCCAGCGCCGACGCGACCCGCTGCTCGCGCTCGCGTCGGCTGAGCCGCAGCACGCCGAACGCGACGTTTTGCGCGACGGTCAGATGCGGAAAGAGCGCGTAATCTTGGAACACGATCCCGACACCTCGGCGCTCCGGCGGCACCCAGGCCCGCTCACCAGCGACCAGCTCATCGCCGATGCGGATCGTTCCGCGCTCAGGCCGCTCGAAGCCCGCGATCATCCGCAGCGTCGTCGTCTTGCCGCAGCCGGAAGGTCCGAGCAGCACAAGCAATTCGCCGTCGCCAACCTTCAGCGAAAGGTTATCGACGGCGGGATGCGCCTGTGTATCGTAGTGTTTGCTGATCTGATCGAGCTGAATAATCGCCATAGTCACCCGGATACCGCTGGCTGCGATAGCGAAGATGCCCGCGCTACGCCGCCGGATCGCGCTAATTCAGCGCTTCGTTCGCCTGCTGGGCCGCGACGACCAGCGGCTTCGTCAGGATGCAGCCGCCGCAGGGATCGTCCATGCGCTGACCGCGCAGCAGCCGCGGCACAACGCGGCCTTCGAGAATATGCTCCTCGATAATCTCGTCGACATCTTCGGGCTCGACGCGACCGTACCAGACGCCCTCAGGATAAACGATCACATTGGGACCCAGGCTACAGCCGCCGACATGCCCGATCTCCGTCACTATCACCTGCCTGCCAAGCTTGCGCGCCTTGATCGCTTTTTCAAACGCCTTGAGCACGTCGGGGCCGCCCTTTTTACACGCCTTGCTCTTCGAGTCGGTGCAGACCAGAATATGCTGCACATACGTGCGCACGGTGTTTTTGAGCTTCTTATCGCTGCCCTCAAGCTTCTTCGGCTTGGGTGCAGCCTCGGCAACAGCAGCGAGCGACGCCCTGGCCTTTTTGAGCTTCTTCTCCTTCTTGCCCATGATCCTTCCTGAGGGCGGGCCAGAAACGACTCCTGGCCCGGCCAGCTAAGCTACTTGAGTATTTTGACGAACGCCTCGATCTGCGCTCGCAGTGCTCGTCTTCGCTTTGACATATGTTTTGAAAGCCGAAGCGAGCAGTGTGTCGAGCGCCTGATCCACCTGCTGCGCAGCGGGCAGGGTCAGGACGAGCATGAGTATGGATCGTCGAAGTCGCATAGATCTTACAGGTTCCTTGAGGTCTTAGCTGGTACGTTGAGCCGATCGGCCTCCCTCACGAGCGAGCGCATCCAGAGCACAACGCCGATCGCCAGGGCCACCAGCGCCATCTGTGGCAGGGTCGTCTCCCAGGTGGGATACAGACCGAGCACCTCCGAGCTCGGCAGCCAGGATGCGGTCGTCTCCGGCACCACCCGCGCGATCTGCAAGGCGCGAATGCCTGAGCCGATGAACTTAAAGCCCAGGTACCAGATCAGCACGCTGGTGATCTGGAAGAACAGCTTGAGCGGCAGATGCTTGCCCAGGCCGATCATCACGACGCCGATGACGATCAGGATCGCCGTGCCGAGGCCGAGGCCGAGCAGCAGATCCCGCAGCGCAATCGCCGGAGCAATGCCGATATAAAACAGCGCGGTTTCGGCTCCTTCGCGGAAGACCGAGAGAAAGGCCAGCGACGCCAGCGAGAAAAGGCTGCCGGTCGCGAGCGCGGCGCTGGTCTTGTCCTTGATGTAGCGCTGCCAGCCGCCGAGATGCGTCTTGGAGTGGAGCCAGTACGAGACGTAGAAAAGCAGCGCCGCCGCCACCAGCCCGGTGATGCCCTCGATCAGCTCGCGATTCGCGCCGGTGATCAACGAGCTGAAAAGCTGCTGGATCGCGATGGCTGCGAGGAGGCTGGCGATCACGCCTGCGGCGCCGCCGATCCAGATCCAGCGGCGTTTGTCGGCGTTGCCCGATTTTTGCAGGAATGCCAGCAGCGCCGCGATGATCAGCAGGGCCTCAAGCCCTTCGCGCAGCAAAATGCTGGTCGCGTCGAACATGCCATAGGTCAGCGTCGCCTGGGCGAAGGGCTGGAGCGCGGTTTTTAGCTCGGTCAGCGTCGCCACGGCCTGCTGCGCCGCGCCTGCCTTGAGTTCCGCCGAAGCCTGCGCTTGTAGCTCCTCGGCCCGGCGGTAGACCGCGCCATCGTTCGCCGCGACCACGCCCTCGACATCGGGCCAGAGCGCGCGGAACTCTTCGACTTCGGCGCTCGCATACGCCAGATCGCCCCGCGCAAGGGCCTCAAGCGCTTCGTCGAGCTTCGGCAGCACGCCGCCAAGTGTGAGCGTCGACGGAGCCGCATCCTGGCCGCCGGAGGTGATCGCCGTGCCCGCCGTATCGATGAAGGCATCATTGGCGGCGACTAAGGCTTCGAGCGCGGCCTGCGCCTTGAGGGGATCGACCGGCTGCTGGTTGAGCGCGAATCTGACATCACTCATGGCGTCTTCGATGTCGCGGTAGCTCTGCCGGGAAAGATCGCGGATGCCGTCCTCGATCTCGAACCACTCGTCATCGAAACGGGCGTACTCGGCGCGCGCCTGCTCGGCATCGCCCGACCGAAGAGCGGCAATCGCGTTCTCGACATGGTTGTTGACGACGTAGAGATCCTGATGCGGATTGCCGGTGCCCTCGTGCGCGGCGGCTACGCGCGGCATGAGCAGCACGGCGCAGATCACCAATATGGCGCGCAGCATGCAGGGCATGCGTAGACGTGCCCCTGATGAGAAAATGCTTACACTTGTTTGAGAATGATAATGATTACCAATACCAATAAAGAGAATCATTTTGATGCTTTAGAATGCTCTATAACTGCTAATTTAAGTCCGTAGAGAGTATAGGGATTAATCCAATCATTGTCAAGAGTTGAATTTCACAAAGCCGGATCGGAGGCACGGCTATCGCGGCTGACGCTGGTATTGGGGCAGCGAAGTGGGACTATTTGGGGTTAAGCAATAACTGGGCAAGCCAGCGTATGGCCCATGCAGCCGAATAGGGCCACGACTAGCGCGCGTCGTTCCAGGTATGGCGCAGAATCAGCACCATCGACAGCGCGGACATCACGATGATCAGCAGGGCCGGAGCGGCGGCGCGGGCAAAAAAGCCTTCGGCGGTCGCCGTCCAGGTGGCGGTCGCCAGCGTTTTGAAGCCGATCGGGCCGAGCAGCAGCGTGACCGGCAGCTCTTTCATGGTCGTCAGAAAGACCAGCGCCGCGCCGCTGAGCAATCCCGAACGGATCAGCGGCAGCGTCACCCGCAGCGTCACATGCAGCGGCGAGTGGCCCAGGCTGCGCGCGGCTTCTTCGACATTCGGGCTGACGCCGAGCAGCGTCGAGCGGATCGTGCCGAGCGCCTGGGGCAGGAAGCGCATCACATACGCGACGATCATCAGCGTGAGCGTCTGGTACAGCAGCGGCGTGTACTGTGAGGCGAAGCGGACGAGCGCCAGCGCGATCACGATGCCTGGCAGCGAGTAGCCGGCGTAGGCAATGCCCTCGAACGCGCTGCTCAACCGGCTGCGGAAGCGCACAGTCAGGATCGCTACCGGCAGCGCGGCAAATACCGCCAGCACCGCTGCCAGCGCCGAGCTATACATCGAGTTCCAGGCGGCGGACCAGACCAGGCGCAGCGGCTCGCCCGCTTGCAGGCCACGCACCAGCCAGAAGATGACCACGCCGACCGGCATAATCAGCGCGAGGCCGACGACCAAGCTACAGAGCGCGACGGCAGGCCAGCGCCAGACGCCGAGCGCTACCCGGCGTCGCGCTCGCACCGCGCCCGCCGTGCTGCGATGATAGCGCACTCGTCCGCGCGTCCAGATCTCGCCGCCAAGCAGCGCCGAGGTCAGCACCACCAGCAGCAGCGCGAGCGCGGCGGCATAGTCGCGGTCGAAGGCGCTGCGGTACTGGACGTAGATCGCGCGGCTGAATGAGTTGAATTGCAGCAGCGAGACAGCGCCAAAGTCGCTGAGCGTGTAGAGCGCCACGAGGAGGCCGCCTGCTGCAATCGCCGGTCGAAGCTGCGGTAGCGTGATTCGCCAGAAGGTGTACCACGGGCCGTAGCCCAAGCTGCGCGCCGCCTCTTCCAGCGCCGGATCGATGCTGCGCAGCCTGCTTTGCACGCTCAGCACCACGTAGGGATAGGTGAAGAGCGTCAGCGCCAGCCACGCGCCCCAAAAGCCGTACAGCTCCGGCAGCCGCTCCACGCCGAAGATATGGCCGAGCAGATCTTGCAGCGCGCCGCGCGGCCCCAGCGCGCTCACGATCGCATAGCCGCCGATGTAGGTTGGAATCACCAGCGGCAGCGCGATCAGCACGGCAAACACGCGCCGACCCGGCAGATCGGTCGCGACGGTCAGCCAGGCCAGCGGCACGCCCAGCGCGATACCTGCGCCCGTGACACTCAGCGCCAGCCAGGCAGAGCTGGCAAAGACCGAGAGCGTGCGCGGGCGAAGCACCTGCTGGAGCACGTCGCTGTCGGCGGTCAGCGTGCGCAGCAGCAGATACACGATCGGCAGCAGCATCGCCGCAACGACCACGCTGGCCGCGATCAGGAGCGTTTTAGGTGGCCGAAGGGAGTGTCGCGGCTTGCCGCGCACTCCCTGGGTATGATCCGAACGATGTCGAAGAATTGTCGTTTGTGACAGGCTCATTGCTTAAAGGATACCGACATCTTGCAGTAACTTCAATGTGCCCTGCAAATCTTCGAGCTTGCTCAGGTCAAGCTGCGGCGTCTGGATCGTGCTGAGCGGCGGCAGCGATGCGCTTGGCTCGACGCCCTCGATCAGCGGATACTCGTAGGTTTGCGCCGAGAAGTACTGCTGCGCCTCTGCGCTGAGCAGGAAGCTGATAAACTTCTCGCCCGCCGCCGCGTTCTTGGAGCGCTTGAGCACGCCCGCGCCCGCAACATTGACCAGCGCGCCCGGATCGCCGTTCTTCAAGAAGTAGTTGCGCGCGGCAAAGCCCTCGCCCTGCTCCTTGATCTGGCGGAACAGGTAGTAGTGGTTGACGAAGCCCGCGTCGATCTCGCCAGCACCCACCGCTTTAACCACCGCCGTGTTATTGTCGTAGACCTTCGGCTCATTCGCTTTGATGCCTTCGAGCCACTCGCGCGCTTTGTCCTCGCCTTGCAGCGTGCGCAGCGCCGTGACAAACGCCTGGAACGAGCCATTGGTCGGTGCCCAGCCCAGTCGGCCCTTCCACTTGGGATCGGTAAAGCCGAAGATCGTTTCAGGCAGATCGGTTTCGGTCAGCGTCTTGGTGTTGAAGACGACCACACGCGCGCGGCCAGAAACGCCGACCCATTCGCCCTCAGGCGAGCGGAAGCGCTCGTTGACCTGATTGAGCAGCTCGTCGGGCAGCGTCGCCAGCCGATCTTCTTTCGCCAGCGCGCCGAGCGCACCGGCATCTTGGGCAAAGAAGACATCTGCGGGGCTGTTCTCGCCCTCTTCGAGGATCGTCGCGGCTAGCTCGGCGGTGTCGCCGTACTTCACGTTGACCTTCGCGCCACTCTGCGCCTCGTACTGCTTGATCAGCGCGCCGATCAGCTCTTCGTTGCGCCCGGAGTAGATCGTCAGCTCGCCGCCCGATGCGGCGCTGGCTGCCTCAGGCGATGCTGCGGCGCTGGCCTCAACCGACGCGGCAGGCGAGGATTCTGTGGTGGGTGATGCCGCTGTCGATGCGGCGGGCGCGCTGCTTGCCTGATTGCCGGATGTGCCGCCCGTCTCTCCTGCGGGAGAGCCACAGGCGGCAAGGATAACGATAGTCAGTAATACCGGCATGAAGCGGCGGATGGTGTGAGCGAACATATCTATTTGGTCCTCCTGTTACAATACGGAACAGTCTGGCTGTTCTTATCTGCGCAGCATAGGATATAGCAGGTGTAAACTATTGTCAAGTTATGTTTGTGATATTCATTATCACAAAGCTATAAAGTAAACGAGAATGATTATCAATGCTTTACAATGGGACGAAGATGAGCCGCCGACCGAAGCGGCAATCCGGCGGAGATTGCAGGCCGAGGGCCTCCAGCCCTACCGCTGGTCGAACGGGCCGGGCGACGTCTACGGCGCGCATACACACAGGTACCACAAAGTGATCTACGTCGTCTCCGGCTCGATCACCTTCGGGCTGCCGTCCAGCAAACAGCGGGTAGCGCTGCATCCCGGCGATCGGCTGGAGCTACCGCCCGGCGTGCTGCATGATGCGCTGGTCGGGCCTGAGGGCGTTGTCTGCCTGGAAGCGCATCGCGGCTAGGAGCCGTCAGGCCGAGGGTGTGGGCCGCAACCCGAAACTCGAAACTTGGAACTCGATACTTGGAACTCGAAACGCTGTATGTACGTGATTGGAACTTCAGGACACGTCGATCATGGCAAATCGACGCTAGTGTACGCGCTGACCGGGATCAACCCCGATCGGCTGGAAGAAGAGCGTCGTCGCGAGATGACGATCGACCTGGGCTTTGCACATCTGCGGCTGCCGAGCGGCAAGCAGGTCAGCATCGTGGATGTGCCCGGCCACGAGCGCTTCATCAAGAATATGCTCGCGGGCGTCGGCGGGATCGATGCGGTGCTGCTGATTGTGGCCGCCGATGAAGGCGTGATGCCGCAGACCGCCGAGCATCTCAACATCCTCGATCTGCTGGGCGTGGAGCATGGCCTGGTGGTGCTGACCAAGGCAGATCTGGTCGATGCCGACTGGCTCGATCTGGTCTGCGAGGACGTGCGCGCCCGGCTGGCGGGCACGGTCCTGGCGAACGCCGAGATGATCGCGGTTTCGGCGCGGACTGGCGCGGGCCTTGACGATCTCAAGCGGGCGATCGATCGGGTGCTGGAGCAGACGCCCTCACGCACGGTCGCCCGTGGCACGCCGCGCCTGCCGATCGACCGCGTGTTTACAATCGGCGGATTTGGCACGGTCGTCACCGGCACGCTCGCCGACGGCCCGCTGGCGGTCGGGCAGGAGATCGAGATTCAGCCGCAGGGTCGGCGCGGGCGGGTGCGCGGGCTGCAAACGCATGGCGCGAAGGAAGAGACGGCGCTGCCGGGCACGCGCGTTGCGGTTAACCTGACAAGCATCGGCGTGGACGAGGTGCAGCGCGGCGCGGTGCTGACGCTGCCCGGTCATATCCAGCCAACTACGCTGATCGATCTGAAGCTGCGGCTGGTGGCGGCAGCGCCCGGCCCGATCGAGCAAAACGACCCGCTCGATCTTTTTGTCGGTGCGGCGGAGGTGCCCTGCCGGGTGACGCTGCTGGACGCCGAGCGGATTCCGCCCGGCGGCGAGGGCTGGGTCCAGGTGCGGCTGGAGCATCCGATCGCCGTCGCAGGCGGTGATCGCTGCATTCTGCGCATTCCGTCGCCGTCGCTGACGGTCGGCGGTGGCCGGATCGTCGATGCGCATCCGCCGCGTCATCGGCGCTTTCGATCTGAGGTGATCGCCGGTCTGGAGACGCGCAGCCGGGGCACGCCCGCCGAGATTCTGTTGCAAACGCTTGGCACAGCGCCGATCGAGTGGGCCGCGCTGGTGCGGCAGAGCGGCCTGGACGAGACGACCGCGCGCGCGGCGCTGGCCGAGCTACGAACCAGCGACCAGGCGTTGCTGCTGTCGTCGGAGCAACAGCCGCACGCGACAAGCTGGCTGATCGCACGTGCGGGCTGGACCAAGCTGCTTGAAACAATCACCGCGACGCTGTCGTCCTACCACCGCAAATGGGCGCTACGGCTGGGCATGCCGCGTGAGGAGTTGAAATCGAAGCTTGGCCTTTCGTCGGCGCGAGTCTTCGACGAGGTGATCCGGCGCGCTGAGCAGGCCGGGACGATCGCCATGACCGAGACGCTGGTGCGGCTCCACGACTGGACGCCGCGCCTGAGCCAGGCGCAGCAGCGGCACGTCGATGCGCTGCTGCGCGATTTTCGGGCTGAGCCGTTCGCGCCGCCCGCCAAAGCCGATTGGGAGTCGCTCGGCGCTGAGCTGATCGGCTACCTGATCGAGAGCGGACATCTGGTGCGCGTCAGCCCTGAGGTGCTGTTCGACGCCGCAGCTTTCCATAAGCTGGTAGAATGGACCATGTACACGTTAGACACGGTCGGCGAAGTTACGGTTGCCAGCCTGCGCGATCATTTCGGCACCAGCCGCAAGTACGCGCTGGCATTTTTGGAGTATTTGGACGAGCGTAAGCTGACGCGGCGCGTCGGCGATGTACGGGTAAAGTATTGAATCGAGCGGCTGATGCAGCGGCCAGCATTGAGCACAATCGTCGCACACTCGGTTGCCCCGTCGCTTGGTCTGTAAAGGAGCTAGAAGATGTCACCACGACCCGCGAATGACGCGAAACGATTGGGCATGATCCTGCTGGCCGGCGCTGTCGCCGGGCTGGGCGCAAGCTACGTCGCCAGCCGCAAGCGACCGGAGCAATGGTCCGACGCGCGCTTGATCGACTGGAGCGTCGTCCGCCGGATGTCGGTCCAGGTTTCGCAGACAGAGCAGGCGCCGGTTCGCCAGCGAGCCGTGGCGCGCGAGCAGTATACCGACATGGTGCGGCGCTCGGAGCCGCTGATCGAGGAGTATCTTCAGGTACGCCTGCCGGAGCCGATCCAGCGGATCGTCGTGATGGACCGGCGCGAGTGGCTTGAGGCCAACATCTCGAACTTCACCGAGCTGTTCCGCTTCATCGAGGATCTGTACCAGCGCAACATCAATCAGCAGACGATCGGCTCGATGATGGCGGCGGGCATTAACCGGCGCGTGATGAGCGTGCAGGTCGGTGTGCTGCTGGGCGTGGTCGCGCGCAAGGTGCTCGGCCAGTACGATCTTTCGCTGCTCGCGCCTGAGCCGACCGGCGGCGCGCTCTACTTCGTCGAGCCGAACATCGACCGGGTGCAAAAGACGCTCGGCCTGGACGCGCACGATTTCCGGCTGTGGATCGCGCTGCACGAGACGACGCACGCCTACGAGTTCGAGGCGTATCCGTGGGTGCGCGAGCACTTCAACTCGCTGCTGCGCCGCTACTTCGATACCGTCAACGATCAGTTGCAGAGCTTCCGGGGCGGCCTCGGCCCGATCCTCACGCGGATCATGGAGAGCTGGGGCAAGGGCCAGCACTGGATGGAGACGCTCCAGACGCCGACGCAACGCGCGCTCTTCAACGAGCTACAGGCGCTCATGTCGCTGGTGGAGGGCTACTCCAACCACATCATGAACGCGATCGGCAAGCAGGTGCTGCCCAACTTCGAGGAGATCGAGCGGCGGATCGAGGAGCGCAAAGGCTCGCGCAATCTGGCCGAGCAGCTCTTCAACCGCATCACCGGCATGGACCTGAAGATGCAGCAGTATCAGCAGGGCCAGAAGTTCGTGGATACGATCGTCGAGCGGCGCGGCATCGGCTTTGCCACCAAGGTCTGGGAGCGCGTCGAGAACCTGCCGACGATCGATGAGATTCGCAATCCCGACCGCTGGATCGCGCGGATTGAGGGGTAACGCCGTCGGGCCGGGGGTGTGGGGGTTGTCCCCCCTTCCCTCTTCCTCTTCCTGGTCCGTCGCAAAAGAACAAAGGAACAAGGGGACAAAGGCTGAACTTCTTTGTTCCCTTGTGCGCTTGTTCGCTTGTTTCTATCCCCATGACCCCAACTTTGAACTCGATTGATTCTTGGGAGACGCTATGACGCTCGACATGCTGGCGCTCGGCGGTCAGATCCGCACCATGAGCGGCGCGCTCCGCGACGAGCTGCGCGCGCTGCCCGCGCGGATCGCCCAGGCCCGTGAGCTGCTGGACGCGGAGGCGGCGGAGTGGGAGTACTGGCGCGATGTGATCGAGGAGCAATCGGGAACGGCTGCGTGGCTCACGGCTCAGCCGCTTGAGCGCTACGACGTGATTCACGATCTGCCGGAGTGTCCGCCCGGCTACGTCGTGGCCGCCTCGGACGGCTCGCAGCTCGACATCGATCATCACGGCGTCGCGGCCTGCTATGTGATCAACATCGGCACCGCCGTGCTGCAATACGGCTCCGATGCCTGCTTTCGCAGCGCCAGCCTGCCGACGCTCGGCTACCGTGACGAAGATCTGGTGATTCACGATCCGCACACAGGCCGCGACTATCCCAAGGAGGGCGCGGTGCTGGCGGCGCAGCGCGACGTCGACGAGGGCATGCGGCTGGCGGCGCTGGCGATGGAGCTGCCCGACGATCGGCCCCGGCTGGCGCTGCAAGACGGCACGCTGATCCGCTGGACGCTGGCAGGCTTCGATCCCTTTCTGCGCAACCATTTCATGAGCGTGTACCTGAGCTACCTCGACACTATGCACGCGCTCGCGTGTCCGGTCGGCAGCTACCTGAGCCGCCCGCGCTCCCGTGAGGTCGTCGGGCTGGTCAAGCTGCTCCGGGTGCGCGGCGACTTCAACCGCTGGCGCTTCGAGTACCCTGAGCGTCACGCCGATCCTTATCGCGGCATCGTCGATTACATGCTCTTCGAGCAGCTTGCCGATGGACAGCGCTCGGCTCGCTGGGGCTCGATGTCGCGGATCAACGTCGAGTTCTACGGGCCGCATCGCATCCAGTTCTTCTACCTGCGAGTAGGCCGCGAGCTGGCGCGCGTCGAGTTTCCCGCGTGGGTGGCCGACGAAGGCTATCTCGATCTGCTTCACGCGGTAGTCTACGAGCAGTGTCGTCGTGGCCTGGGCTATCCCAACATCCTGGCGCGAGCGCACGAGCAGGCCGTGATCCACCGCGACGAGCGGCGGCAGATCCAATCGCTGATCGAGCGGCTGCTGGTACAGTCGCAGGTACCCACCGAGCGCTCGGCGAAAGCGGCATCGAAGCTGCGACCGGGCGCCTGAGCGCAACGTGCGGCGGGGGTTTATAGCCCGCTGGTCCTGTGTTCGTTATGGTTAAGTGGTGGCGGGCGGTGGTGCTGCCAGGTCTTGCGTCTCAGGTCGCATCTGGTACAATCCTAACGACCTACTTCGTAACCGCTTCCACGTCGCAGCGGTTCGATTATTGGATTGACTGCGTCGGTGCGCCCCCCCAATCCCTGTCGATACTTGCGTCACCACCGTCTTGTCGCCTGGCGCACGTGCCGCGCGTAGTCATCCCCAAACATGAAGCCATGCGCTTCACGAGAAGGGAGAATCATGGTACGTCGTCTTCTGGGCCTGTGCCTCCTGCTGATCGTCGCAGCCAGCCTGGCCTATCAACCTACTGCTCATGCAGCGCCAGCAAAGCCCGTGCTGGCTTTTTATTACCCCTGGTACGAGCACTCCGACTGGAATCCCGCGCGTATGTCCGATCTGCCGCCTGAGCCGTACAGCGGCGGCGACGATGGCGTGATCGCGCGCCACGTGCAGCAGGCGGATGATGCCGGGATCGACGGATTTATCTGCACGTGGTACGGCCCGAACGAGCCGCGTCTCAACGAGCGCTGCGGCAAGCTGCTCAACGCCAGCGCCGGGCGCGACTTCAACGTCACGTTCATCCCCGATCAGGCGGCGGACTTTACCGGCACGCTCAAAACGCAGCAGGGCATGATCGATAGCCTGCGCTACATGCGCGACCACTACATGGGCCATCCCAACTGGCTGCGCTGGAACGGTAAGCCGGTCGTCGTCTTCTGGAACCTGCCGTCATTCGGCGGCGTGAATGCCTGGCGACAGGTGCAGCAGGCGGTCGATCCCAACCACGAGTGGTTCTGGATGGGCGAGGGCGTCGATTTCAGCTACCTCGACGTCTTCGACGGCATCTATTTCTTCGACATCACCTGGGCCGCCGATCCGGCCAGCGCGATGAACTCCTACCTGCGCCGCTTCAATGAGTATAACAGCTCGCACGGCACCAAGAAGCCGTTTGTCGCCACGGTCATGCCCGGCTACGACGACTCGCGGATTCGCGGCGGGCACGTCGTGCGCGATCGAGCGGGCGGCGACTACTACCGGCGCTCGTGGCAGGCGGCGATCGACAAGGGCGCGCAGGCCGTGGTGATCACCTCGTGGAATGAGTGGTTTGAAGGCCACCAGATCGAGCCGAGCCGGAGCTACGGCAACCTGTACCTGGATCTGACGCGCGACTATGCCAGTCGCTTCCATAGCGCGGGAGCGCCCGGACCAGCGCCAGCGCCCGGCGGCTCGCGCACCTTCCCAGAGACGGGCCAGACTGTGAGCGGTCGGCTGCTCGAATACTGGAACGGCAACGGCGGCCTGCCGGTCTTTGGCCTGCCGCTGACCGGGGAGGCCGAGCAGCAGACGCATGACGGACGCTTCCGCATGCAGTGGTTCGAGCGCAACCGCCTTGAGCTGCATCCCGAAAACGCGCGGCCCTACGACGTGCTGCTCGGACGGCTCGGCACCGATCTGCTCTTCAAGCAGGGCCGACCCTGGGAGACGCTGCCGCGCGAGCAGGCGAAGCCCGGCTGTCTGTTCTTTGCCGAGACGCAGCACACCCTGTGCGAGCCGTTCCTGAGCTACTGGCGGACGCACGGCCTGGAGCTTGGCGATCGGGGCGTCTCGCAGCGCGAAAGCCTGGCGCTCTTTGGCTATCCTGTCACCAGCGTGCAGAGCGAGCGCAACGGCGATGGCTGGACCGGCGCGACCCAATGGTTCGAGCGGGCGCGCTTCGAGTATCATCCCGAAAATCCGAATCCGTACAAGGTGCTGCTCGGACGGCTCGGTGCCGAGTTGCGCTAAACGTCGTCTTCGCGTACCATCTAGCGACAGCCCACCCCTGGCGGTGGGCTGTTTCGTTTGCGCGTCGTGCTAGGATCTGCGCCCAGAGGAGGATTTGTCATGCGCACATGCTTAGTCTTTCTGTTGATCGGTCTGCTGGCTATCACAGCGCAGCCGGTGCGCGCCGAGGAGCGTCTTTTTCCCGAAACCGGCTGGCGCGTCGAGGGGCGGCTGCTGGAATTCTGGGAGGCGAGCGGCGGCCTGCCGGTGTTTGGCCTGCCGATCGGGCCGCAGCGTGTGGAGTCTACGCCGGAGGGACAGTTCACAACGCAGATGTTTGAGCGCGAGCGGCTAGAGCTGCATCCTGAGCAGCAGCGCCCGTACGATGTACAGCTTGGCCGGCTCGGCGAGGAGGTGCTGCGCAAACAAGGCCGTGATTGGCGCGGGCCGAGCACGGGCGTGCAGTTGGATGGGCCGTGTCGCAGCTTTCCGACGACGGGGCGGGCCGTCTGTGGCGCGTTCTTGAGCTACTGGCAGAGCCACGGCCTGGAGCTTGGCGATCGTGGGGTGAGCGAGCGGGAAAGTCTGGCGCTCTTTGGCCTGCCGCTGACCGAGCCGAACTACGAGACGAACAGTTCCGGCAGCCATGTGATCACCCAATGGTTCGAGCGGACGCGCTTCGAGTATCATCCCAACAATCCCGATCCGTATAAAGTGCTGCTGGGGCGGCTGGGCGCTGAGCTGGCGGGCGAGGCAGCGGCAATGCCAAAGCTCGATGTGCGCAGCGATCCGGCGGCGGTGCTGCAAGGCCATACCGTCTCGATTCGGGTGCAGGTGCCGGGCGCTACCGCCGTGCGCGGCAGGCTCGCCGACGCGCCGGTCGCGCTCTTCAGGGCAGGCGAGCAGAGCTGGACCGGGCTCGGCGCTGTGCCGGTGCTGACCGCGCCGGGCACGCTGCCGCTGCGGATCGAGGCCGATCTGCCCGATGGCCGCACCGCTGTGCATCAGGGCACGATCCGTGTGGTCGATGCGCGCTACCGCACCGAGAACATCGACCTGCCGCAGGAGGTCCGCGATCGGCTGGAGCGCAACCGGGAGGCTATCGCCGCCGAGCGCCGTCTGGTCAACGCGATCTGGCCGCAGGTGACACCGGAGCGCCTATGGTCGGGCCGCTTCATCCTGCCAGCGCAGGGCCGCGTCTCATCCGACTTCGGCACCAGGCGCTCCTACAACGGCGGGCCGGTCGACTCGTTCCACGAGGGGCTGGACATCGCCAACGCGGTCGGTACGCCGGTTGTCGCGCCAGCGCGCGGACGGGTGATGCTGGCGGAGGCGGATCTGCTGGTACGTGGCGGCGCGGTAATCCTCGATCACGGGCAGGGCGTGCATACCGGCTTCTGGCACATGTCGGCGGTGCTGGTGCAGCCCGGCGCGATCGTCGAGCAGGGCCAGATCATCGGGCGGATCGGCGCGAAGGGCATGGTGACGGGGCCGCATCTGCATTGGGACGTGCGCATCGGCTCGATCAACGTCAAGCCGCAGGAATGGCTGGAGCGCTCGTGGCCGTAGGGACTGTCGGAGCGATCGGGCGGGGAACGATTCAAGCCGTCTGCTCGTCAATTTGGCAACCTGTAAGGAGGTGTCGATGATACGAAACATGCTTTGCGCGGCAATCCTGATCGTAGCGCTGCTCGCAACGACGGGCTGCGGCTCCGACCCTGCCAGCGCATCAGGCAACATCCAGGACGAAGGCACTCCCCCCAACAGCACACGCACCGCCGACTCCAGCGCAGCCGATGCGCCACAGGCGGCGCTCCCACCGGCTCAGAACCAGGGCGCTCAGGCAGTGCCGGGACAGCCCGCGCAAGGATCGGGCGGCATGGGCGCGACGGGAGGCGGACCCCAGGCGCAGCCAGGTGTTCCCGCAGCCGCACCGCCAGGACAGCAGGGCGCTCCAAACGCCGCACCGGCGCAGCCCGCAAGCTGGCTGACCTACAGCAGCGCGCAGTTCAATTTCTCGATCGACTACCCGGATGTGTACGTCGTCGCCGAGGGAGGCGATCTGCCGCAAAATATCCCGCATCTGATTCAGCGGGTGCGCTTCATGGATAAGGCGCTGGCCGCCAGCCCAACTGCTAACCTTCAGCCGCCGCAGTTTATGATCGATGTGTTCGAGAATACGGACGCGCTGGTGCTCGAAGACTGGATCGCGGCCAACGAGCGGCGGGGCACGCCGACCGAGGCAGATGTCGGAAATCTACGCGGCTATCTTGTCGCGCTTCAGACGATGCAAGCGCCGAACCAGTTTTATTTCGTGTCGCACGGCCAGTATGTGTACCGGCTCACGCCGTTGGGACACTTCTCGGCAGAGATGCTGCGATCGTTCAAGATCAGCTAAAACAGACCGGCACGGCCTCAAGCCGTGCCGGTTTCGTGTTTAACGTGCCGGTCTTATTGCCTGACGCGATCGGGACGTGCGCGATTTGAGCGTTGAACATGGTCGATGACACCAGGCGCGGCAAATCACGCCGCTCGAAGGTCTTTGCTACAATAGCGGCGCGTATCGACTATCGCACGAGAGAAGATCATGTATTCGACGCCGATTGGTGAAATCATCGAAGCCAACAGCACGGCATTCGTGGCGGGAACCTATCGCCTGCTGGACGCGCCGCCGTTTGGGGCGCTGGTCCGCGCCGACGGACAGGATGGCTGCGCGGCCTATGCGCTGGTCTACGACATTCATACCGCCAGCCGTGAGCTTGGCGGTCGGGCGGTGGTGCGTGGCCGTGAGGGCATGTACGATCGCGATATTTACGCCGAAAATCCCGATCTGGAAGTTGTGCTTCAGACCGAGTTTCGCGCGCTGGTCGTCGGATTCTGCGATGGGCCGACGATCCGGCAGTACTTGCCGCCGCTGCCGCCGCCGGTCCATTATAGCGTACATGTCTGCGACGCCGACGAGCTACGCCGGTTCATGACGCGCCTCGATTTTCTGCCGACGGTGCTATCCGCTCACGATGCGCCCGCCGACGAGCTATTGGCGGCGGCGCTGCGGCACGCCGCGGAGTGCCAGGAGGATCGCTACCAGTTCGTCGTCAATGCGGGCCGCCAGCTTGCCCTGCTGCTGCGCGACGACCATGCGCGGCTCATGACGATTTTGCAGCGGATTCGTTAGGTCGGCTGCCCGGAGTGGTACGGCGATGTACAATCTCGTGCTGGAACAGTGTCGCGCCGTGTGGCAGCCGCGCCGGTGGAACATGCGTGCAAATAATCGCCGCTGAGTGACGGTAGGTGTCACAGCTACGTCCTATACTGCCTGTGCGGGCCGCGGGCGCAGCACCTACATTGGTACGTCAGCCCATCATGAAGGAGGAAGCGCGATGAAGATCAAGCTCAGCAGCGTGTTTGTCGACGACCAGGCCAAGGCTCTGAAGTTTTATACGGAGGTGTTGGGCTTTGTCAAGAAGACCGACGTAGCGGCTGGCGAATTCAGATGGCTTACCGTTGTCTCGCCCGAAGGGCCGGACGATATGGAGCTGGTGCTTGAGCCGAACAATAACCCGGCTGCCCGGACATACCAGCAGGCTATTTTTGAGCAAGGCATCCCGATAACGTCCTTTTCTGTCGATAATGTGCGACAAGAGTACGACCGCCTGAAAAAGCTGGGTGTGGAGTTTCGTACGGAGCCGACAACTATGGACTGGGGCACCTTCGCGATATTCGATGATACCTGCGGCAACCTGATCCAGCTCCATCAGGTCTAGTAGCTGCCGGAATCTTACGCAGCAATACGAGCGCTTGTTTCGCCGATGGGTGTTGATAAAGCAAGGAGAGGCGTGACTGAGTCATGCCTCTCCTTGGATCTGGTGGCCGGTGCGCTTTAGCGCACGGTCATCGGCATAACGATGATCAGCAGGCTTTCGTCGCCGACTGGACGGAACACGCCGGGCGCGGCCTGGGTCTGCATCTCGAAGCCGACCTGCGGCGTATCGATCGCGTTGAGCGCCTCCTGAAGGAACTTGACATTGAGCGCGATCTGGCCGCCCTCGCCGGTGATCTGGCCCTCAAGCTCGGTCTTGTTATCGCCGACTTCCGCCGCGTTGGCTGATAGCGTCATGCGGCCCGGCCCCCACTCCGCGCCAGCCTCAAGCGTCAGCTTGGCGATGTTGGCGCTCGACGTGGCGAAGACCGACGCCTGCCTGGCCGCCTGGAGGAACGTCCCGCGATCCATGACCGCGCGCGTCGCGTACTGCTTGGGAATGATGCGCTGGTAGTCGGGGAACTTGCCGTCAATCAACCGGCTGACCAGATCGACGTTTTCGGTGTGGAACAAGATCTGGCTGCCGTTCGGCGTGATCGTGATGTCGACCGGGCTGTCGCTATCGCCGACGATTCGGCCCAGCTCGATCAGCGCGCGAGCCGGGACGATCACCTCCTGCGAGACGCGCACCGGCTCCGGCAGATCGATCGTTTTGACCGACAGACGAAAGCCGTCCGTCGCCGACATGGTGATCGTATTGCCCTGAAGCTTGAGCAACACGCCCGCCAGCACAGGCCGCGTGTCGTCGGTAGCGGCGGCGAAGGCAACCTGATCGATCGCTTTGCGCAGCACATCGGGCATGATCGACACGGTGGGCTCGTCGGCGTCTACCGTGGGAATCGACGGAAACTCGTCGGCCTCGATGCCCTTGATGTTGGCCTCCGAGCGAGCACAGCGCAGGTTCACAGTCTGCGTGCGCTCGTCCAGCGCCAGGTTAACGGCGTCGTTGGGCAGATTGCCGACGAAATCCGAGAGCAGCTTGGCCGGAATCGTGACGGCTCCCTCATCTTCTACTTTCGCGCCGATCCAGCAGGTAATGCCGACCTCAAGGTTTGTCGCTTGCAGCCGCAGCCGCCCGCCCTCGGTGGTCAGCAGAATATTCGAGAGCACCGGCAGCGTACTTTTCGAGGCCACAGCGTGGCTTACAATCGATAGGCCGCGCTTAAGATTTTCTTGTAAACAGGAGACCTTCATGCCGCTTCCCTACTCCTTAAATTCATATGGGCTCACCGGCAACGCCGCACGGTGCAAGTGTCGCATTTCTTGCACGATTATAGCATAGCGATTTAGGGTTGTCGGCATGGTGTTTGCTGGCGTGCTTATGCGACCCCCTGCCCTCTGCATGATCGGAACAAGGAGGATGTTTATGGCTTGGTTTGGACGAAGCAAAGACAGCGAGGCGGCTGAGGCGTTACTTATGGCCGGTTTTTATGCCTCGACGCTGGCGGCGTCGGAGTCCTACGATGCCGCGATGAATCGGGTTGACGAGGGCGATGTGTTCAAGCTCTTCGGCAAGCTGCGCTCGAATCATCTCGATTTTGCGGACGACTTCAAGAAGCGCGTCAAAAAGCTGGGCCGCGATCCTGAGGATCGCACGGGTGTGATGGAACAGGCCACACGGACGATCACACGGATTCAAGGCGCAGGCTCGATCCGCGATCTGCTGATCGCTATGCGCCAGGGCGAGGAGAACGGCGTTGCGATGTGTCGCGAGGCGCTGGAGGAGGCCGATCTGAGCGGCAAAAGCCGTAGCCTGATCGAGTCGTACAATCACGCGCACATCGATCATATTCGCGATCTGAGCGAGCAGATCGCGCTGCGCGGCACCTACGTCGGCACCAGCGCCGAGTTCTTCGCGCCGCAATGGCTGCGCTATCCGAAACCGGCCTTCTGGGTGTTGGAGGCGGCGCTGGTTGGCCTGGGCTTTGTCTTCGGGCGCGGCGGGCGCAATAAGCAGGGCCGCACGTCGCCGCGCGCTGATCTAGCGTATCAGGAATCGCAAGAGTCGATGGCATCGCGCGAGGTTGGGCGCTAGATCCACGATCGACCGCCGACTGACCAGGGGCGATCGAACAGGTCGCCCCTGTTGTTTCCGTCAGCAGGAGCCCGATTGTCCACACGAGGGCGGCGGCTTTGCTACAATAGAGCTATGGTAGAACTCAAACCTGGCTTTACAATTCTGGCGCTCGAAACATCGTGCGACGAGACGGCAGCGGCGATCATTCGCGACGGGCGGCTGGTCGTGTCGAATGTCGTCGCGTCGCAGATGCATCTGCACGAGCGCTACGGCGGCGTCGTGCCGGAGCTGGCATCCCGCGAGCATATCACCAGCCTCGCGCCGGTGCTCAGCGAGGCGCTCGCGCCGTTGCCGCTTGGCTGGGCCGAGATCGATGCGATTGCCTGTACCTACGGGCCGGGACTCCCCGGCGCGCTGCTGGCCGGCGTGAACGCCGCGAAGGGCCTGGCCTGGGCGCAGGCCAAGCCGCTGGTCGGGGTGAATCATCTTGAGGCGCACATCTATGCCAACTGGCTTCATCCGCAGGTGCTCGGCAACGTCGCGAGCGTGGCCGACATAGCGCCGCCGCCGCCGTTTCCGCTGGTCTGTCTGATCGTGTCGGGCGGCCATACTGCGCTGGTGCTGCTGCGCGGCCACGGCGATTACCAGCTCTTGGGCCAGACCCGCGACGATGCTGCGGGTGAGGCGTTCGATAAGGCAGCCCGGATTATGGGCCTGGGCTATCCCGGCGGCCCACAGATCCAAAAGATCGCGGCAGGTGTGGATGCGAGCGCGGTCAAAGTGCCGCGCGCCTGGCTCGGCGACAGCTATGATTTTTCGTTTAGCGGCGTAAAAACGCATGTCTTGCACGAGGTTCAGCGCGCCAAACAGGGCGGCGACGTGAATCTCGCCGAGGCCGATCCCGATTTTGTGCGGCAGCTAGCCGCCGCGTTCCAAGAGTCGATCGTGGATGTGCTGGTGACAAAAGCAGCTCAGGCCGCACAGCGCTTCGACGCGCGGATGATCTTGCTGGCGGGCGGCGTGGCAGCCAATACCTGCCTGCGCGACACCCTGATCGCGCGGTCGCCGGTGCCGGTCCAGTACCCGCCGATATGGCTGTGTACCGACAACGCCGCGATGGTCGGTGCCGCGGCCTATTTCCGCTTCGAGCAGGGAGTGCAGCGCAACTGGGCGCTAGGCGTCAAGCCAAATCTCAAGCTCATTAGTTGACGTTAGAGCGATCACCAGGCTGCGCGATCGGCATGAAGGAGCAGGGTGATACCTGCTCTTTTTAGTATGATCCGCGCTGAGATCTTTCCTGGTACCGCCTGCGTATGACCCTCGTGCTCTACCATCCTTGCTCTACTGCTAGCACCCGATAGACACATCGCGTACACTAAAGTTGTGATAAGCATCACAATATATTAAGGATATTGACAAACACTTTGCAAAAGGTGTATGCTACTTGTGCAAAGGATGTTCAAGATGTCGAGTGTGGCATATCTCTTTCTTGAAGTTTCGACGTTAGCGCTCTTTGGGCTAACGATCTGGCACGCGCGGCGGCGGGGGCGAATCGCGGTTTTTGAGCTGATCAGCGCCGCGATCTACGGCATCTTGCTGGAGTGGGGCGATATTGTGATCTTCAAGACCTACAGCTACTCGCCGGGTTTTTGGGTGGCGATCGGTCCGGTGCCGATCATCATCGGGCTGTGCTGGGGCTTGATTATCTATGGCGCGATGGCCTACAGCGATCAGCTTGGTCTGCCGGTGTGGGCCGCGCCGTTCGCCGACGCGCTGTGGGCGATCATTCTCGATCTGGCCTTCGACGCGATTGCGATCCGGCTGCAACTGTGGAGCTGGACCATTCCGCTATCGGCGGGCTACTTCGGCGTTCCGGCGGATAACTTCTTTGCCTGGCTGTTCGTGGCGCTCTCTTTCTCGGCATACGCCCGCTGGATTCGGCGGCACACACGGGTGGGCGGGCTGCGGGCAGCCTTGCAGCTTGCCGCGCCGATCGCCGCGTTTATCGGCCTGCTGCTGGGCATCTGGCTTTTCAAAGCACTGGCGGCAGTGCTCTACCCGGCGGGCATACCTGCTGGCGGCGGCCTGTCGATCTTCGCGGGTGCCCTGGCTGTCTTCGCGGCAATCGTCGGGCTGGCGATCTGGCGACAGGGCGTGCGCGTGCGTCCTGGCATCGACCTGATCCCGACGCTGACGCGCTGGGCGATGCACGGCTATTTCCTGGGCTGGGCCATGCTGCTGGCGCTGATCCCTGAGCTACGTCTGACAGGCATGGATCTGCCCGCCGTGCTGATTGGCGTCGCGGTGGCGCTGCTCGTGGTGGAGGGCCTCCTGCTGCTGCCGCTGCTGCAACAGAACAGGCGTTTCTGGCGTCAAGTTGTTGTGATCCCTAAGCAACACCCGATCGAGGTGCCGCAGGCGGATGGGCGTCGATAGATAGATCGGGCGAGTACGCAGCGAGGAAACGGGAAGCGATAGGGAGCGCTGGCATACGCCGTGCTAAGTGCCAAGCACTCACCGATCAGACTCCGGCTGTGTCGATACATCGGTATATGCTTCTCGGCTAGTTGATTACGACCAGACAGGCGTCGCTGCTGCGGCAACCGGTGAGTTGGAACAGCAGGTACGCAAGTGAACATGTCACCTGTTCGAGGCGAGGCGCATCATGGATCTTGAAGGGCACGTTGCCATCGTCACGGGAGCCAGCCGAGGTCTTGGACGGACGATTGCGCTGGCGCTGGCAGAGGAAGGCGCGGCGCTGGTGCTGGTATCGCGTAATGGCAAGGCGCTCGACGAGGTTGCTGCGCAGATCGAGGGGCTTGGCCGCGAGGCGCTTGTCGTCGCGTGCGATGTACGCGAGCCCACGCAGGTTTCGGCGCTGGTAGCGCAGACGCTCAGCGCGTGGTCGCGGATCGATGTGCTGGTCAACAGCGCGGGCGTCGCGCTGCGCCGTCCCTTCGTCGCGATCGAGCCTACAGATTGGGACGCGGTAGTCGATACGCTGCTCAAAGGCACGTTCCTGGTGACACAGGCGGTGCTGCCGACGATGATCGCGGCGAGCCGGGGCAATATCATCAATCTGGTCGCGCCGCTCGAAAAGATCACTGTGCCGGGCTTTAGCGCCTACAGCGCTGCCAAGTTCGGCGTCGTGGGGCTGACGCAAGCGCTGGGCAAAGAGCTGCGTCGTTACAGCATTAACGTCAACGGCCTGCATCCCGGCGGCTTTGCCGATACGACGATGGTCCGCGATGCGGTGCCAGAGTGGAGCCAGGATCTGCTCGATCCGGCGGTGATTACGCCCGCTGCGGTCGCTCTGGCGACACAGCCGCCGCGTGGTCTGACGGGCAACATCATCGATGCACTGGCGTGGAATACCGACGAGGGATTAGGAGGAGGATTGCAGTAACGCGAGGTAGAGGAGCGGGCGGTCGCGCGGCGCCGAGCAACGTACGCTTGGCGTGACCAATCTTTTTATCCGATTTCTACGTATAGAAAAGTACGTGCGTTGTGTTTGAGTTGGGTAGTTTTGTAAACCATTGCCCAAAGCCCCGTACGTGTGGCAGTGGATAAGGTGGGTGAAGTATGCATGCTGATATTGCTGCTGACGGCGCGGAGCTGATGGTGAATCAAGGGCCTGGCATAGGCACTAGCTGGGACGAGCCAGCGCTTGAGACAGATGCCGAGGAGGAAGAGGCTGGACGCGCGGAAGATCCGATCCAGCTCTACCTCCGAGAGATTGGTCAGGTTTCGCTGTTAACAGCAGAGCAGGAAGTCACACTCGCGCAGCGGATAGAACGTGGCAAGGCCGCGCGTCTTCAGCTCGAAGAGGGCGTGCCGGGGCTGGATCGCACAGGGCTGGACGAGCTGATCGCTGATGGAGCGCTGGCTCGCCAGGAGTTGATCCAGGCAAACCTGCGGCTCGTCGTGAGCGTCGCCAAAAAATACATTGGGCACCAGCTCTCGTTTCTGGATCTGGTGCAAGAGGGTAATCTTGGCTTGATGCGCGCCGTCGAGAAGTTCGACTGGCGCAAGGGAAACCGCTTTTCAACCTACGCCACGTGGTGGATTCGTCAGGCAGTTAGCCGCTCGCTGGCCGAGCATGGACGGCTGATCCGGCTGCCGGTCCACCTGGGCGAGATGATTGTGCAGGTTCGACGCACGATGCACCAGCTAGAGCAGGCTCTCGAACGACCGCCGACGCACGAGGAGCTGGCCGATGCGCTTGGTATCAGCGTGCGCAAGGTCAAGCGGCTGCTGACCGCGACGATTACGCCAGTCTCGCTTGAGCAGCCGGTCGGCCCCGACGGCGACACCTTTATCGGCGAGATGCTCTCCGACGAGCGCGAAGATGGGCCGATGGAGGTTGCGACGCAGAACTTGCTCTACCACGATATTCACGCGGCACTCGGCGAGCTGCCTGAGCGCGAGCGGCGGGTGCTCGCGCTGCGCTATGGCCTGGAGGACGGCAAGCGGCGGACGCTGGAAGAGGTGGGCGCGGCGTTTGGCATCACGCGGGAGCGGACGCGCCAGATCGAGGCGGAGGCGATGCGGCGGCTACGCGCGCCGGAGGTTGGACGACGGCTCCAGGGCTACCTTGAGTAGCCATAACGCACCGGGGCAGGCACACCGCCTGCCCCTTCTTTTTTTAACGACCCCTAAGCTTCCACAGCCCGCCCCGCGTTTTGCGGTAGTCGGGCGCTAACACGGCCAGCACACCACAGTATTCTTGATCGCTCATGCGCGACTGAAGCGGCGGATCGATCTCTTCTAAGGTCTGGTTCGTCGTGATCACCGTTGGAAGCTGCGCGTTATAGCGGTAGTTCAAGATCTGGTAGAGCTTCTCTTTGGCCCAGGATGTCGACGACTGTGCGCCGAAATCGTCGAGGATCAGGAACGGCGTGGC
>DASUTC010000278.1 GCA_036374795.1 Herpetosiphonaceae bacterium | reverse complement strand
GCATCCTTGACCCACGCGGGAGTCCCGCTGCTCGTCCGCTGCTCGTCCATGTCTGCTCCTTGTCGATTCAATCCGGTCTGTGTGGCGATCTGCTCTCAGCATATGGCACGCCATCAAGAAAGAACAAAGGACCGAGCGCCGCGAGGTTGGGGGTGTGGGGGTGGCCCCACCATGTTCTCCCGTGTCGCCTTTACCTTTATTTGGACATAACAACGAGGCTTGGAACGACCAAGCCTCGCTGAGCGCTGTTGCTTGCTTGAGGGACGCTATGGCGTTCCGGCAACAATATACACATGTCCAAGCGTCGCGCCGAAGCCGGTCAGAACATAATCGGTCAGGCCATCGCCATTCGTATCGCCGATCCCGATCGCGTCAACGCCGAGAAATTCGTTGGCGAGGCTGCTGGTGAAGGTGCGGATGATCGAGCCGTCGCGACCGGAGTAGAGATAGGCTTTGCCGCCGAGCGGCGCTCCGTCGCTTGAGGAGTAGGCGGCCACGATCAGATCGCCGTAGCCGTCGCGATTGACATCACCGACGCCGCGACCGGGTCCGAAGCCGTCATTTTTCTGCTCCGCGTTGAGCACAAGCAGCCGTGAGCCGTCAGCGCCGGAGAAGACGTAGGCACGACCCGTTCCCAGCCCTAGCGGATCGTCGAGGTCGTTTGCGCCGCGCCTGGCGTTGTAGTCCGCGACAAAGATGTCAGGCGTGCCGTCGCCGTTCACATCGCCCGCGCCTAGTGCGAAGAAGCGGCCAAACAAGACCGGATTACCTGTCGGATGCAGGGTGTAGATGATCGACCCGTCAACGCCGGAGAAAACGTAGGCTGCGCCGCCACCTTTACGACCAGCGCCCATCGCGCCCGCGACCTGATCGGGAACGCCGTCATGGTTGACATCGCCGACCAGGCCCACCGCCGAGCCGAGCCGATCGCCCGCCGCCGCGCCGTCGCGGAGCCAGAGCAGAGCGCCGTCCCTGCCGGAGAAAAGATAGATTCGTCCGGCTCTCGCGCCGTTGGCGCTGACGAACTGCGCCCCGACGATCAGATCGCCGTAGCCGTCGCGATTGACATCGCCCGCCCCGGCAGCGCCCGATCCAAACAACTCGCCGGGATTGCCCGTCCACTCATGCAGCACCGCGTGATCCGCGCCCGAATACACCGCAACTCGTCCGGCCACGGCGCTGGTACCGATCCCGCCCACGATGTAATCGGGCACGCCGTCGTTGTTCACATCGCCCGCTCGCGACCCGCTCCAGCCAAAGATCTCGGATGGATTGCCGAGGGCGGTGTGCAGCGGCGGCCCGCCAAGACCCGAATATACGTAGATCTTGCCAGCCAACGACCCGTTCTCTGTATTGCTCGGCGCTGTGGTGATAAACTCATTCACGCCATCGCCGGTAATGTCGCCGATGTTCTCGGCCAGCCAGCCAAAGCTATCGCCGACCTCTTCCCCGGTGAGCGTGTGCAGCGCGACGGCCTCAGGCTCGACGAACGGATCGGCTGCGGCAACCGGGCCGACGCCAATCGCGGCCAGGACGCCTGCGAGGACGCACCAGCGGAACAGAAATCGTGTTTTGCCATGCATGCGTATCCTCCAGTTCTGAGGGTGGGAGAAGGTGCAGGATCATCCACACACCATGCTTACCTGGAGCATACTCGTCGGGCTGCGGTCAGGCTATCAAAATCTTGCTGAGCTGCTGAATCTTTTTGGTCGAGGCGCGCTGCCGCAGCGCCGAGGGCGCCGAGCCAAACGCCCGTCTGAAGGCCAGCGTGAAGTGGCTATGGCTGGAATAGCCGAGCTCAAGACCAAGACCGGCGAGATCTGCCGTGCCCTGGGAAAGATATTCGAGCGCAGTACGCAGCCGGATCTGATTAAGATAGCTGTGGATCGTGCTGCCGGTCTGCTGGCGGAAGATCCGGCACAGATGGTAGGGCGAGCAATAGACCGCCTGGGCGATCTGGTCGATGGTGATCCGCTCCCTGAAGTGCGTTGCCAGAAAATGCTTAACGTCGTACGTCAGCTCGCTGGCGGACGACGCGACCGACGACCGTGCGCTGCCTGGATGCAGGCCGGATGCGCGGTAGGCGTTGTGGATCGTCTTGCCGAGCACCGCCAGAAGCGCCTCCTCGACATACACGCGATCGGGCTGATCCGTGCCGAGAATATGCTCCACGACCGCGCGCTGAAGCAGATACGAGTCGGCATCGCTTGGGCCGTGGGTGAGGGTGAACGGCGTGACCTGGTGCCGATCGACGGATGGGTCGTAGGGGCGCAGCGCATCCAGCACGATCTGCGGAGCGAACTCAAACCACTCGCACAGATCGCCGCGCTCCGAGATCTTGCTCCGCCGGTACTCCTGCCGATCGTTGTAGAGCATCACCACATTTGGATCGGTGACAATCGGCTGATGACCGGCATAGGTGATGCACACCGGGGTTCTGGGAAACACGATCAGGTGTCCGCTGATCGGCCCGGTATCTTCAAACCACGGCTCGTAGGGTCGGCAGCGGAACAGGCCGAGCCGCAGCGTCGGGCTTTGAAAAATGACTCGATCGGGAATTGCCATAGCGGTTCTGCCAGCATGAAAGAACAAAGAACAAAGGGCCGTCAGGCCGGGGGTATGGGGGTTGTCCCCCATCATTTCTTTCCCCCGCCTGACGGAGAACAAAGAACAAAGAACAAAGGAACAAGAGAACAAGAGAAGAACTGGAAACTTTGAACTTTGAACTCGGCCCCAGTATAGCGCTGCTTGCTCCAGGACTCAACCATCAGCGATCCGGGCCTGGCTGCTCCTCCAGCGCATCGACCGGCAGGCCGACGATCTCCATCAGCTTGAGCGCGTTGGTTGACGTGGCGATGCCGGGCCGCAGCTTGTAGTCGAAGTGCATCTCCAGCCCGTCGGGGCCGCGCGAAAGCGTCTCGGTGAAATGCACCAGCTGCGCGGCGGTGGCAAGCTCTGGCGTATCGGCCAGGCGCAGATCGTGGGTCGAGACAGCGCCGATCGCGCCCTGCGCCAGCAGATGGCGGATGATCTGCCGCGCCGCGATCAGCCGCTCGCTGGTGTTGGTGCCGTGCAGGATCTCGTCAAGCAGAAAGAGCAGCGTTCGATCGCCCTGCTGGCGCGTCTGCTGCGCCCGATCGACGACGAGCTTGAGGCGCTGAAGCTCGGCCATGAAGTACGAGACACCCTGCTCAAGCGAGTCCTGCACCCGCATGCTGGTGGCGAGCAGCAGCGGCGGCAGCGTTAGCTCTACCGCACACACGGGACCGCCCGCCTGCGCCAGCACCAGATTCGTGCCGATCGCCCGCAGCAGCGTGCTCTTGCCCGACATATTCGAGCCTGTCACCAGCAGAAAGGTGCCGGGCGGCCCGATCGCCACGTTGTTGGCGACGCGCATTGTGTCCGCCAGCAGCGGATGGCCGATCCCGCGCGCCACGACCTGCGGCGGCTGCCCCTCGACGATCGTGGGAACGATCCAGTCGGGCTGATCGTAGGCCAGCGTCGCCAGCGCCGCGAGCGCCTCGATCTCGCCGAGGGCATTCAGCCAGATCCGCGCGCGATCGTGGGCCGTGCGCTGCCAGCGCTCAAGAAACCAGAGCACATGAAAGTTCCAGAGCGTCGTCAGGTTGATCGGGAAGAAGAGCAGGAAGAAGCGAAAGTCGGCGAAGACCATGATCCGCGCCAGGCGGCGCATCTGCTGGTCGGCGCGCAGACCGCCCGCCGTGAGATCGGCCTGGATGCGGCGCAGCGCGGGCGAGCTGAACGATTGCGTGCCGATCAGATGGAACAGATCGGCGTAGATGCGGACGGCGCTCTGCCGCGCCGAGACGCGCTCGATCGTCTCGTCGGCGCGCTTGCCGACCGTCAGGATCAGCGCCATGTGAACCCAGATCGAGAGCGCCCACAGCGGCACATCGAGCAGGCCGGTCGCGTCGGCGATGGCGCTGCCAAAGGTGATGACCGGCATCGCGCGCGTTAGCCAGACCAGCCAGGGCCGCTGGCTGAGCCAGGGCTGGCCCTCGACCCAGCGCAAGAACAGCTCGTACTTGACCTGCGCGCCGCCCATCTGTCGTCCGTGGAAGGCCAGCTCATCGCGGAAGTCGAGCAGCGGCGCAAGCTCAACGACCGCCGCCTGGCGCGCGCGGATCTCGGCGGGAGCGGCGGGCTCAAGCAGCCAGCGCTGCAACGTCATCTGCCCCGTGGGCGTGTAGGCGGTATTGAGCAGATGTTGCAGCGAGGCGTGGCCCAGCGTATCGAGATCGGCGGCGTAGTGGGTATCGCCGGTGATGCTGGCGGGCTGTCGCAACGGAAGCGTCTTCCAGTCGCGCCGCAGCCGCCGGAAGGCCTCGTCGTTGATCGACCACAGCTCGTCGTAGCGCTGGTGGTGGCGATCGATCTGTGTGTGATAGGCGAACGACAGAACAAAGCCGACGGCACCCATCGCGGCAGCTCCGAACAGGATCGGCAGATCGCGCCACAGCCCGACGCCGACACAGGCGAGCGCCGCGACGACCAGCGTGATGCTGACGTTCGCCATGCGGCTGCTGAGCCGCGCATAGTGGGCGCGGCGCTCGGCAAATTGGGCGCAGCGCTGGTGGTAGATCGGCTCAGGCGCGCGGCTGGCTGCATCTGGTTGGTTGGACATGATAATCGTCGATCGTCTCTTTCTTCAGCATGTTCATCGGTCGCGAGTCGCTGTGGTATCGCTAGGCTCTAGTATAGTGCCTTTCCGCGACGCGCGGATTCATCGAGTGTGTGAAAAGCTCGTCTCTGTCAGGCAGTAAACCACGCCACCGCCTCGCGGGCGATCTCCAGCGGGACGGTGTGCGGGCCGTCGAACTCATGATACCGCACATCGTAGCCGGCCTGCTCAAGCTGCGGCACGATCCGGCGGCTGCACCTGTCGATCGGCAGAACATCGTCGTGGATGCCGTGTGAGATGAACAGGCGCGGCATGCCCCGCTGCTCATCCGGGACCATAAAGCCGGGCGAGAAGGCGATGATATGGGTGAAGAGATCGCCGTTGGTGATGCCGACCGAGAGCGCGTAGGACGCTCCATCGGAGAAGCCGCCGATCGCGAGGCGCGCCGGATCGATCGCGTACCGGCTAAAGGTCTGTTGCAACGCCTGGTCGATGAAGCGAATGTCGGGGCCGTACTGACCAAAGAGCACATCCCAGGTCTGGCGTCGGGCTTCGGGCGCGAGCAGGATCAGCCCCGTCGTATCGGCCAGCTCACGCAGCGGCGCAAGGCCATGCCGGGCGTTGCCACCCGCGCCGTGCAGCATCACCACCAGGGGCATCGAGCGATCCGCCTGGTACGTGGCAGGCACATACAGCAGGCCGTCGCGGCCAGCATCCAGGCCCAGCGGATGGAGGCCATGCGGCGCGGTCTGCTGCGGCTCCGCTGGCCGCGCGTGCAGACGACCCTGTGCGGTCTGGTGCGGTCTGTTCCTTCTCATCGATGTATCCCCCTGGCTATGCTTGCCGGAGCAGGCCGCGCATACGAGGGCCACGATGCTTGATCCCCCCATGCGCAGGAAGCGGCGGCGATTGTGGCGCAGGCTCATGCCGATCCTCACTCTCCGCGGCGCTGGATAGCACGTACGATAACGAAGCCTAGCAACACCAGGACCGCGCATCGTATAAGGATTATCATTGATCTGCAACCATCCTGATCGACGTGTTCCATATGATTCCTCAGAGCGCGGCGCTACAATGTGCTCGGCTGTCCAATGCAACAGGAGTGATGGGAGGAGTGCAATGCGACGAATCTTTTACCGGCTACAGGCGACGCTGGCGCTGGCGCTGGTCTTCGCCGGTCTGCCGATGTCGGCGGCAGCGGCACCGGGGCCGCGCTGCTTCCAAGAAACAGGCCAGTGCCTCGAAGGCCGCTTCCTCGCATACTGGGAGCAGAACGGCGGCCTGCCGGTCTTCGGGTATCCTGTCCGACCGATGGCCGGGGAGTATAACGTTGACCTGGGCAGGTCATTTGTGACCCAGTGGTTTGAGCGTGGCCGCTTCGAGCTACACCCGGAGAATCCGCGTCCCTACGATGTGCTTTTGGGCCGCCTGGGTGCCGACGTGCTGCGCAAGATGAACATCGATTGGCAGACTGAGCCCAGGGGCAGCGGCCCGCAGCCGGATTGTCTCTGGTTCGCGGAGACACAGCACGCCGTCTGTAATCAGGCGTCCGGCATCGGGTTCAAGACCTACTGGCAAACGCATGGCCTGGAGTTCGATGGGCGGCGCGGCGTCTCGTACGCCGAAAGCCTGGCGCTGTTTGGTCTGCCGCTGACGGAGCCGCGCATGGAGACGAACAGCAGCGGCGATCGGGTGCTGACCCAGTGGTTCGAGCGTGGCCGCTTCGAGTGGCATCCTGATCAGCCCGATCAGTACAAGGTGCTGCTTGGCCTGCTGGGCAACGAGGCGCGCGTACCATTCATCCGCCACAGCAATCCGGGGCTGCCGGGTCGGCTCCTGGTATTGTCAGATCAGTTCTATACGGTGAAAGCGGACGGCAGCCGGGTGACGCGCCTGCCGCTGGGATGGCCCGGCTCAGGCGGCTTTGCTATCTCGCCGGACGCGCGGCGCATGGCAACGCGCTGCTCGCACAATGGCGCTGAGGGGCTTTGCACGATCGACCTCGGCACGGGCGCGATCACGAGGCTCAACGCCGATTCGTCGGTCGTGGTGGCCTCCTGGTCGCCGGACGGAACGCGCATCGCCTACGAGTCGGGCAGCGCCGACCAGCGCGGGCTGCACGTGATCAACGCCGATGGGAGCGGCGACATCCTGCTGATGGCTGGCACGCCGGGACGCATGCAATCCGGCGGCTCCTGGTCGCCCGACGGCAAGCGGCTTGCCTTTGCGACGATCTACTCGGAGAACGCGATCTATGTGGTCAATGCCGACGGGGCAAACTTGCGTCAGATCGCCGCCGAGGGCCGCGCTCCCACGTGGTCGCCGGACGGCTCATCGATCGCCTTTGAGTCGGAGAGCAGCGGCAACTGGGATGTGTACGTCGTGCGGCCTGATGGAACGGGCCTGACCGCGCTGACGAGCAGCCCTGAGCCGGAGCTAGGCCCGGTCTGGTCGCCGGATGGCAGACGGCTGGCGTATGCATGGAGCGGCCCCGCGATACCGCCGGGTGCGGGCGGCAATCAGATGGTCGTGTACGTCATGCAGGCGAACGGCGGCAACAGCGTCAAGGTGCTGCACCACGAGGGAACGAATCGCATCGACAGGGTTGCGTGGTCGCCCGATGGAGCGTACGTTGCCGTGGGCCTCTTCGGCTGTCCAAGGCTGGGCTGCGCCGCCTCGGTTCTCGGCGCTGCGTCGGACGGCACCAGGAGCTTTACGATGCTGCGGGGCGAGGGATCGAGCGGTGGAGCCGCGCTTATCGGCTGGCTGCCGGAGTGATGCCCGCCGCCGAGCGGTGATGCTGGAGTGATGCGGGCTGCGCGCCGGGTGATCGGCGCGCGGCTCGTGCTTTACGGGAGACGACCGTAGCGGCGTAGCATGGCGCGGACCCGATCCAGGGGCAGCGCTTCCCCGACATGGCCCTGGTAGCCCACGAGCGTGCTCGCCATGCAGAGCGAGTTATAGATCGCCTCCTCGGTGGCCTCGATCGCGGCCTGAAACAGCGGCGACACCTGCTCGTTCGGCAGCTCGCGGAGCGTGATGAGCCGACGATCCGGCGCTGCTCGTCGGCGCACGTCCTCGGCGGTCGAAAAGGCGATCACGTAGTCTCCCGATCCGTGCGTCATCGCCGCTCCGGTACGCGCAAGGCCGCCCAGCGCGCGGCGGGCCAGCCGTGTCAGGTTCCGATCGCTCAGCGGCGCGTCGGTCGCGACCGCGATCATGATCGAGCCGTCGGCGGCGTCCTGCTCGACTGCGTCGCGGAGATAGTAGCGCCCAAGCTCCTGGCCGATCGGCACGCCCGCGATCTGGAGTACGCCGCCGAAGTTGGACTGAACCAAAGCGCCGACGGTGTATCCTCCGAGCGCTGGCGGGAGTCGGCGCGAGCTGGTGCCGATGCCGCCTTTCCATCCGAAGGCGATCGTTCCGGTCCCGGCTCCGACGGTGCCCTCGGCGACGGCTCCGGCCTGCGCTGTGTCGATCGCGCCGCGAATGATCTCGGCGGTCAAGGCCCGGCGGCGGATATTGTTCAGGTAGCTGTCGTTGGTTTCTCCCACCAGCGGATTGATCGAGAGGATCTGCTCGTTGCCAGGCTGTGCCAGCGTCCAGTCAAGAATCGCATCAGCCGCGCGTGGCACCGCCAGCGTGTTGGTGAGCACAAGCGGCGTTTCAAGCTCGCCCAGCTCCACGACCTGTGTGCTGCCGATGAGTTTGCCGTAGCCGTTGCCGACGACCACTCCGGCTGGAACACGCTCGTGATAGAGATTGCCGGAATGCGGCAGAATGGCGGTCGCTCCGGTGCGCAGATCGTCGCCGACGATCCAGGTGACGTGGCCCACCAGCACGCCCTGCACGTCGGTGATCGCGTTCAGCGGGCCGGGCGAGAGAATGCCGGGCACGATCCCCAGCGCGCGCGCACGACACCGATCCGTACCGGCGGGTGGCTGCACGGGCGGCCTCCTTGTTGCGCGTTTCGAGTTTCGCGTTTCAAGTTTCGCGTTCGTCGAACTTGGAACTTTCGTTCCCTTATCGCGTCGCGCCGAGCTGCGCCGATTCGATCGTTTCCTCGAAGACGGCCCCGGTGCCGGTGACGATCGTAATCGTATGCGGCTCGTCCTGCACCCAGAGATAGGGCAGCGTGATCGTCGCCTGACCGCTTGGGCTGATCGTCGCGCCCGGCTCGATCGTGAAGGTCCAGTAGGCGCTGTCGACCTGAACCTGCGCCACGGTGACATCGTCGGAGCCGCCGTTCCGCACGCCCACGACGATGCTGTCGGTCGTCGGCAGGCTGATGCTCTCGACGACGACCGCCTGGCCGCCGGTCGCCGTCGAGCCAAGCAGGCCGGTCTGCCAGAGCGCGAGCAGCGCCAGGAGTCCGCCGATCAGCAGCACGCCGATCGCTCGCACGGGCGCACTCGAAACTCCCACACCGACGCGCTTGAGCTGGAGGTCGAAAGAGTTAGCCATGTTGTTCCTCAGTTGGAGTGGGTAGCTCGCAGATGCCGAAGAGCGCCCGCTGATCGGACGCGGCAGCGGTGGTCGGGGCCTGCACATCGAACATGCCGACCCAGCCTAGCTCGGTGAACTCGCTCTGATGGGCATGAAACATATGCTGGCCGGGGAACTTGAAGCTAAACTCAAGAATATGTCGCTCGCCCTGCGCCAGCGTGATCATATCGGTGAACTCGTGGGGCTCCAGCCGGGTGCCTGTGCGAAAGACGTTGAAAAAGTTGGCGTGCAGATGAAACGAGTTCAGCAGGTCGAACTCGGTGACATTGACCAGATACACTCGCACCAGCTCATACAGCTTCACCGGGATCGGATGCTTGGAGTAGTGGAAGGCGACGGTGTTGACGGCGTAAAACTCGTTGCCACGATCGCCGTTGGTATCGAAGGCGTTCATCACCATGACCAGCTCATGAGCGGGCAGGCGCGGCGTCGGCGGATCGATGATGAACGCGCCATACAAGCCTTTATGGATATGTCGCATCAGCGATGGGACATGGCAGTGATACAGGTGCAGCCCGAATGGCTCGGCGTCGAACTCGTACACCGTCTGGCCGCCCGGCTGGATGATCTCGATGCCGTCCGCCGATGGGCGGTGGATGCCGTGAAAGTGGATCGAGTGGGGGTGCGACGAGCCGTTGATGAACGTGACGCGCACGCGATCACCCTGGGTGCAGCGCAGCGTTGGCCCCGGCACGCGATCATTGTAGGCCCAGGCGGAGAACTTCACGCCCGGCGCGATCTCGATCTGCTTATCGCTGGCGACAAGCTTGTACTCGCGGAGCGTCTGGCCGCTGGGCAGCGTGCTGACGGTGCCGTAATCGAAGTCGGTCAGCATCGCCGTCGGGTCGAAGCCGTTGACCTTGGGGTCGACATCGCCTTCGACCATGTTGCCGCCATGATGCTGGTGATCGGCGTGTTGAGCGGTGGCGGCGGGCGTCTGCTCGCCGGGGAGCCAGCGCAGGAGCGTCGAAGCGCCGACGCCGAGGCCGGCGAGGCCGAACTTGCTCAGGAGCGAGCGGCGGCTGATAGGGGAATGTCGAGTCATGCGATTATCCATCGGCTTGTAGGACGATCATCGTCATTCAAGATGTAGATACGGTGCTATGGAGGCGATCGCGGCGTCTATGGTTCGGGCAAGCATAGTCAGATCAAAAAGTACAAGACACCGCGCCATACACGGACCGAGAGGCTTTAAAGCTGTGTGCCGGGCTTAATCTTCGGTGATCTGGAAGCGGATTTGCGTCCCATCGGGCAGATTACGAATTTGCCGCGCGAGATCGGCGCGAAATCTCATGCCGGTGACGGCATCCGTCGCGTACAGGTTTTCTACAGCGTACTTACCGCCTGCCACAAACGGGATCTTGGGGAGGAGTCTTTTGCCCAACGGCAGCGCGCCATACTGATTTTGCCACTCATGAGCCAGGGCATAGCCCGTCTCCAGATTATAATCCTCAAGCAGCCGTTGTGCCCACTGCTCTAAGGTTGGAGCAAGCTCTTCGCTATCACCCGTTTCGGGATTGAAGCGCCAGATACGTGCGCCACGGATGCAGAACTGCTCGCCAAAGATGTCCTCCGCGAAAAAGAGCGCATCCTGAGCGGCATCCTCATATCCTTCGCGCCAGAGCGTGGGCGAGTTCCACGCTTCAAGGCTATAGCCACTCGTGACCGGTCCGATCGGGAAGAGATGCAGCGCGCTCTCGAAGGCAAGCAGGCCATTTTTTTGCTTCAAGAGCGCCGCAAGCTCGGCTGCTCGTGCTCCCCAGCGATCAAGAAGCTCCTGAGGAAAGCGCGCATCCGTGCTGCCGAGCGCGGGACTCGCAATGGCTATCAATTGTTCTACCCATGATCCTCGCATATCCAACTCCTTCGGTAACTGTTGCCTCATCCGGTGCAGAACCAGGCAGCCTATTGGCGATGCAGCCGATTCTGCATCAGCGCGGGGAATGCCTGGGGCCTGCCCCAAACTCCCCGCCTGTCGGCTGAGGCGCGGCTCCTGCGTGCAGGATGCCCCACAGTATACCGGGTTTACTCGCTTAACAGGAGCGATGCGGTCATATCTGCCTACGGCAGTTTCGTCTGCGTCGGCCAGGGACACCATCGGTTGCTATGCGAGGTGCGCGGCCCGGCCTGTCTGCGCTAGCGGTTGGGCAGAAACGCCTGGAAGATCCGATCTTCCAGGCGTTTCTCGGATGGCCTGTGCCAGGATCTGGCCTCAGACGCTACGGGACAACCTCGATGCGCACGCGCGTGCCGTCTGGATACGCGCTACACTGGTGGCTCATACACGAGCCTGCGCCACGGTTGTCGCTTGGGTTGATGGGGCGAACACTTGCTCCGCTACCTCCTTCGCGGAACATCGCTGGCGGATACTCATCCCGATCCTTACCGGGCACCGTCGGATGGCCCTTCAGCGACTCGGAGCGGTTGGCTTTCGCGCCGCCTCGGTCGATGGTCAGCTCTGAGGGATGCCCTGCGGCCTGCGCATCTTCGATGTGCTTGGCCGTCTCAGGATACCGGCTGCGCGGGATCTGGACCACCGGACAGGTGTTGTGGACCAATGCCTGCTCTTCGCCCACATAGTAGGTGTGCGCCTGATCGACCGTCAGGTTGTACATTGGCTGCGGGTCGTGCGCAAACTCGACCGCCTGCACCGTGCCTGGTGTTCCATCCGCTGTGCGGACGTGGGCGCCGACCTGGAGATGACCGGCTGGGACCCAGCCATGCTCCTCCGTATAGAATGGATGCTCCGGCGTGGTTTCAAGCTGCTCGCCGTCGATCGTGAGCCGCTCGACAACCGGATCGTGATGCGACCAGACCGCTGTCACGGTGTAGCTACCTGTGCTGTCCAAGACCTCGTTGTAGGCCAGCACTCGATCGCCCACCTTGATGTCGCGGATTGGCTTCGCTCCATCCTCCGTACTGACAGGTGTATCGCCGCTGAAACTACAGCCTTTACCCGCAGCGCGGAGCGCATCGTAGGCGTCGTCGGCGTGGGAAGCGGCGCGTCCCGCCGCTCCAAGACCGGTAGCAAACGGAATGAGCGCACCGGCCACGTCCAGGCCCAGAGCCATCAGGTTTTCACCTAAGTTCTTGCGTCCGCCGGTGAACACCTTATACAGGTCGTAGGCGATAAACCCAATGTCCGCCAGCGTATCGAGGAACAACCCGCGCGGGTCGGTGAAGTTGGTCGGGCTGTTGCCGACATAGGCGTACAGGTTGACGTCGCCGCCGGCAAAGCCCATCGGATCTTCGCTGATAAAGCGTTGGAAGGTCGGGCTATAGTAGCGCGCGCGGTAGTAGTACAGCCCGGTGCCGTCATTCTCGCGGCCTGTGTACTGGCTCGCGTTGGCATTCGGCGCGCCGCTGGCGGTGGTATTGCCGAACGGATCGTACGTGTACTCGGTCTGCACCGCGCCGGAGCCGTCGACCAGCGCCAGGGTTGATCCCAGCCGATCGGTCAGGAGCGTCTCGGTGCTGCTGCTGGTGCGGGTGAACGTCTGGTCGATACCCAGACCCGTCAGCAGGTTGCTCGTCGGCGTGCCGTTCGCCAGCTCCTGCACGATGTTGCGCCCATCATGCATGAACCCGGTGGCGGCGCTATTCACCGTCTTGCCGATACGTCGTCCTGTGCCGTCGTACTGGAAGCTGGCGCTCAGGCCCGTACCATTGTGCCCGACAAGCTGGTTGCGAGCATTCCACGTGTAGGTATTGGTTCCGTCGTTGGTCAGGTTGCCGTTCGCGTCGTAGGTCAGCGACCTGCTGCCCCACTGGGTAAGCCGGTTGGCGGCATCGTAGGTCGCGGACGTCACAGGCTGCGGCATCCCTGTGCGGGCATAGCTCCCACCAAGGCTGGATACTTTGCCGGTGGCATCGTAGCCGTAGGTGAGATCGCCGATGGTCGTGGTGCCAAGCTTATAGCCGATACCCGTCATCTGGCTGGCATCGTCGTAGTTGTAGGCCATGCTGATGCCAGTCGGCAGGTTCATGCTCGTCAGGCGGCTGGCATCGTCGTAGGCCATCGCAACCGCCGCCGAGCCCTGGGTGATGCGCGTCAGCCGGTTGGCATCGTCATAGGTGTAGTTGACGACTGGCTGCCCGGCGACCTGCATACTGACCTGACGCCCGGCGGCGTCGTAGGCGTAGTTGATCGCGCCCTGCGCCGATGCCTCGCTGACGAGGCGGTTCAGATCGTCATAGCCGAAGTTGATCTCGCCCGCTTGCGAGTCGGTGATCTTGGCGACGAGATTGACCGCGGTGTATGCGTAGCTCAGCGTGCTCTGGTACTGGTTGCCGTTGCCGGTCTTGCCAAAGCCTGCGAACGTGTTGCGATTCAGCGCATCGTACTGGAAGACGCTGACCTGTCCTTTCCGATCCGTCACCTGCGTGACGTTCCCGCCGGCATCGTACAGGTATTGCTCCGCGCGACCCAGCGGATCGGTGCGGGATGCCAGTCGGTCCATGTTGTTGTAGGTATAGCTGGTCGTGTTGCCGCGTGCGTCCTGAATGGTGATCAGGTTGCCGTTCTGGTCGTAGCCCAACTGGCTGACACCGCCCGTGGGATCGACGAGGCGCACCGGCAGACTCAAGGCATTGTAGTCGTAGCGCCGCATCACACCGCGCGCGTTCGTCTGCGAGACGAGCCGCCCGATGCTATCGGTGAACCGACCTGTGCTGCGTCCGAGCGGATCGATGGCTGAGGCCAGATCACCGCCCTCGTAGGTGAAGCGTATCGTCTGGTTGAGCGGATTCGTCACCGCCACAACCTGTCCGGCTCCGTTGTAGGTCAGCGTCGCGCGTCGACCGAGCGGATCGGTGATCGCCGCGAGGTTGCCCCTGGTATCGTAGGTGAAGGTGCTGGCGTGGCCCAGCGGATCGGTGATGCTGGCGACCCGATTGAAGCGCGAGTCGTAGGTCAGGCGCGTTGTCACCGCGTTAGCGGTATCGGCCAGCCTGGTGACGCTGGTCATATTGCCCATCGCGTCATAGGTGTAGGCCGTCTTGCGACCCGCCTGATCGATCATGCTCAGCAGCAGATTCGTTCCGGCCTCGCGCTCGTAGGTGATCGTCTGCTGCTGCGGCGTGCCCACGGCGTAGGTGTCGGTCAGGGTATGGCCGCTGGCGTTGAACGTCACGCGGCGCACGTTGCCGCGCGGATCGGTCACATCGGTCCGCGTGACCTTGCCATTCGTATCCAGCGTGTAGGCGAACAGGTAGGTCGAGGCGTCGGCCTGCGTCTGCTTGCGCACGCGGCCATTGGTATCGTACTCGTTGGTCAGGAAGGTAATGCCGCGCGCATCCTTGATCGTCAGCATGCGGTGCGACGCATCGTAGGTGTACTCGGTAACGCCGCCCGCCGGATCGGTCACTTTCCACAGCCGCCCGCTGGCGTCGTAGGTATAGTTCACCGTCCGTCCGACGTTGTCCTTAGCCTGTGTGATGCGGTTGCTGGTGTCGTAGGTGAAGGTGATCCAGCGACCGTTGGACGACGTGACCTGCGTGATGTTGCCGGTGCTGCCGCCGCTGCGTGAGATCGTGATGCGGTTGCCGTGCCGGTCGCGGATCGACTGGAGCGGCGAGTACTGCGGGAAGGTATAGACCGTGCCGTCCTTGAGGATCAGGTCCCAGCCGGAGTTGCCGTTCCAGCGCACGATCGACTTGTGATACTTGCTCGTCGAGCCGACATGCTCGAAGACCGCATCGGTCCAGCCGGTGCCTGGCGAGATGCGCAGGTAGTGCACGCGACCACCGTCGGGCAGGATCAGATCCAGCTCGCGGTACTGCTGCGCCGACCACATGTAACTCTGGTACGGGTGGGTGGTGCCGATGCCGAACGGACGCACGACCGTATCGCCTGGCCGGTAGGTGCGGTTGAGCACCAGCGGCATTACATCGGGCACGATCAGGTCGGTCTTATCGAGCACGAACATGCCCGTGCTGAGGTCGACCGGATCGCCGTCGTCGTCGTCGTTGCCGGGCGTCGGGCCGTCGCCGGGAGGATTACCGCCCGTGCCGATCATCGCGCCGGTGAACTCGTAGATGCCTACGCCGGGATCGGGCTCGATCTGCTTGCCGCCAGGCATGACCTTGCCCTGGCCGTAGACGAACCAGCCCTTCTCCTCCGGGTCGTAGTGGAAGAAGCTGATCTGCTTGCCCTCCGGCTCGTTGTCGTAGTTGGGGTAGATAATGCGAGCGAAGGGTTTGACATACGTGCCGCCGGGCTGGATCGTAAAGTAGATCGGGACGTACACGTTCTGCGGCAGCGGGAACGGCGTGCGATCGACCGGGATTGGCGTGATACCAAGCTCGATCTCGGTGACAGGCTGGTCGTCATCGTCGGTAATCACCGTGCCCTTGGGAATGCGCACCTCAAGGCCGGGGATGTACGGCGTCGTCAGCACGATCTCTTCGGTCGTCGGCGACGTGACCTTGACCGTGTGCGCGGTGTCGAGCTTGGGCAGCCAGATCGTGTAGGGCAGGATATTGGTCTGGCCCGCGACGATATCGACGCCGACCTCAAAGATGCCATACCTGCGGCCCGGCTTGCTGGCGGTCGCGCCGTCGATCACCAGCTCGTGGTGGCCCGGCTCCACATCTTCGAGCAAGAAGCGTCCGGTCTTGTCGGTAGTGACGGAGCGGTCCTCGATCTCTAGTGTGACATCGCTCAGCGGACGGCCTCTCAGATCGAGCACCTGTCCGGTCAGCGCGGTCACACCGGGAGTGGCCTGCAAGGGCGGCAGATCCTGGGCGGCAGAGCGCGGGCGTCCGGTCTGCCAGTTGCGCATATTCCTGGGATCGGGAGCCCAGAACTCGTCGTCACCGCCCTGGCCTACGATCGCCAGCTCCTTCTCGCTGAGCGGTCGCTCAGCGACAGCGCTCGTTCCGCCCGCAGGTGCGCCCAAGGCCAGCGTACCGTGCGCACCGATCGCCGCGATCTCTGCGGTGACAGGCTGCGCGGCTGCCGTTTTGAGCGACTGTGCGCTGGCAGTGTAGAGTGACAGGCTAAGCGTCATACCGCCGGTGTAGGTGCTCGACGGATCGACCACGACGGTGTACGTGCCTGCTACCGGCAGCGTCGGCGTGAGGCTGCCGCCGCTGGTGCCCACCGAGGTGCCCGTCAGGCTGCTGTTGTCGGGCCTGAGGATCGAGACGTAGCTGCTGGGGATCGTCACGCCGCTGAGCGTCAGGCGGATGCGCTCGTTGGCGCTGCCGGTGAAGGTCAGGCGGGCGTTCTGCCCCGGCACGCTGGGAGTCACCGTCACCGACGGGCCGCCCGTGGTGAGCGAGCCGGTAATATCGGCGGGCACATCGTTGAGTCTCAGCGCTGTGGTGAGCGTATCGGTGCCGCGCGGGTTGATCGTGATGCCGTACGTGCCGCTGGTTGGGAGCGTGAGCACGTCGACGTACGAGCCGGTGCCGACGCCGCCCCAGCCCCAGAGGCCATTGCCATCCGGCTTGGTGATCAGCAGATCATAGCCCTTGCTGGCGCTGATGACTTGTAGCGAAATCCGCTGGCCCTGCGTGCCGGTAAACGTGAGCTTGGCGTTCTGGCCGATGGCGGTCGTCGTCACCGTGGCGTCAGCGCCGCCCGGCGTAATCGTGCCGCTGAGATCGGCGGGCACGTCGTAGAGCGTCAGGTTGGTCGTCAGCGTATCGGTGCCGCGCGGGTTGATCGTGATGCCGTACGTGCCGCTGGTCGGCAGTGTGAGCGTGTCGATGTAGGAGTTGGTGCCGACACCGCCCCAGCCCCAGAGGCCGTTGCCGTCCGGCTTGGTGATCAGCAGGTCGTAGCCCTTGCTGGCCGAGTTGACCAGCAGCGCGATGCGCTGGCCCTGCGTGCCGGTAAACGTGAGCTTGGCGTTCTGGCCGACTGCCGTGGTTGTCACCGTCTCCGGGCTGCCTCCTGCGACGATCGTGCCGGTGGCATCGGCGGGCACGTCATAGAGCTTGATGGATGTGGTGAGCGTGTCGGTGCCGCGTGGGTTGATGTTGATGCTATAGGTGCCGGTGGCGGGCAACGTAGTCGTGTCGATGTAGGAGTTCGTACCGACGCCGCCCCAACCCCAGAGGCCGGTGCCGTCGGGCTTGGTGATCAGCAGATCGTAGCCCTTGCTGGCGCTGGTCACGAGCAGCGCGATGCGCTGGCCCTGCGTGCCGCTGAACGTGAGCTTGGCGTTCTGGCCGATCGCGGTCGTTGTGGTCGTGACCGGATCGCCGCCGACGATAATCGAGCCGCTGAGATCGGCAGGCACGTCGTAGAGCTTGATCGCCGTAGTCAGCGTGTCGGTACCGCGTGGGTTGATGTTGATGCTATAGGTGCCGGTGGCGGGCAGGGTGGTTGTGTCGATGTAGGAGTTGGTGCCGACGCCGCCCCAGCCCCAGAGCGTGGTACCGTCCGGCTTGGTGATCAGCAGATCATAGCCCTTGCTGGCGCTGGTCACGAGCAGCGCGATGCGCTGGCCCTGCGTGCCGTTGAAGGTCAGCTTGGCGTTCTGGCCGACCGCCGTAGTGGTGGTTGTGACCGGATCGCCGCCGACGATGATCGAGCCGCTGAGATCGGCAGGCACGTCGTAGAGCCTGATCGCTGTAGTCAGCGTGTCGGTGCCGCGCGGGTTAATGTTGATGCTGTAAGTGCCGGTGGCGGGCAGGGTGGTCGTGTCGATGTAGGAGTTCGTACCGACGCCGCCCCAGCCCCACAGGGTGGTACCGTCCGGCTTGGTGATCAGCAGATCGTAGCCCTTGCTGGCGCTGGTCACGAGCAGCGCGATGCGCTGGCCCTGTGTGCCCGTAAACGTGAGCTTGGCGTTCTGTCCCACTCCCGTGGTTGTCACCGTGGCGTCAGCGCCGCCGGGCGTGATCGTGGCGGTCACATCGGCGGGCACATCGTAGACGGTCAGCGAAGTCGTGAGCGTATCGGTGCCACGCGGGTTGATCTCGATGATGTAGCTGCCGCTCGTGGGCAGGCTGATCGTGTCGTAGTAGCAGCCTGTGCAGGTGCCCCACCAGCCGATTAGCTGCGTGCCGTCGGGCTTAAGGATGCGCAGATCGTAGTTGCGCGTGGTGGTGTTGACCAGCATCGCAATGCGCTGGCCCTGCGTACCGGTAAACGTCAGCTTGGCGTTCTGCCCAGGCACGGTGGTCGTGACGGAGGCCGCTGGACCGCCGGGCGTGATCGTGCCGGTCGCCTCGGTCGCGTCGTGGAGCGTGACCACCATGCGTCCGGTAGCGGTGCCCTGCGGATCGACCAGGATCGTGTAGGTGCCGGCTGTCGGCAAGGTCTGGACGTCGATGAAGCCGCCGCCCGTGCCGATCGAGGTTGCCCCAACCAGCGCGGTGCCGTCGGGCTTGAGCAGCGACACGTAGCTGCTGGAGATCGTCACGCTGCCCAGGCTGATGCTGATACGCTGGCCCACCGTTCCGCTGAATGTCAGCTTGGCATTCTGCCCCGCCACGGTGGTCGTCACCGTCACCGGGCTGCCGCCAGCGACGATCGGGCTGATGATGTCGGTCGGCACGTCGTAGAGCGTCAGGCTCATCCGTCCGGTGTAGGTCGAGTAGCCATCGACCAGGATCGTGTAGGTGCCGGTCGAGGGCAGCGTGCGCGCGTCAATCGAGCCGCCGCCCGTGCCGATATAGCTGGAGGAGACAAGCGTCGAGCCGTCGGGCTTGAGGATCGAGACGTAGCTACCTTGGAGCGTAACATTGGTCATGCTCAGGCTGACCTGCTGGCCCTGGGTGCCGCTGAAGGTCAGGCGCGCATTCTGCCCCGGCACATTGGTGGTCACAGTGACCGCCGGGCCGCCGGGCGTGATCGTGCCGGTCACATCGGCGGCGTCATGGAGCGTGACGGCCATTTGCCCAGTGTAGGTGCTCTGCGGATCGACCAGGATCGTGTAGGTGCCCGCCGTCGGCAAGGTCTGGGCGTCGATGAAGCCGCCGCCCGTGCCGACCGAAATATAGGTCAGCGTGGAGCCGTCGGGCTTGAGCAGCGACACGTAGCTGCTGGTGATCGTCACGCTGCCCAGGCTGACGCTTACGCGCTGGCCCACCGTACCGCTGAAGGTCAGGCGCGCATTCTGCCCCGGCACGGTCGTGGCAATATTGACCGCCGGGCCACCGGGCGTGATCGTGCCGGTCACATCGGGCTGGACATCGTAGAGCGTCAGATTGGTCGTCAGCGTCTCGGTGCCGCGCGGGTTGATGTTAATCGTGTACGTTCCGTTTGCCGGGAGCGTGAGCGTATCGATGTAGGAGTTGGTGCCGACGCCACCCCAGCCCCAGAGGCCATTGCCGTCGGGCTTGGTGATCAGCAGATCGTACGCCTTGGTCGTCGAGTTGACCAGCAGCGAGACACGCTGGCCCTGCGTGCCGGTAAAGGTCAGCTTGGCATTCTGCCCCACTGCCGTCGTCGTGACCGAGGCGGCTGGACCACCGGGCGTGATCGTGCCGGTCACATCGGCGGGCACATCATACAGCGTCAGATTGGTCGTCAGCGTCTCGGTGCCGCGCGGATTGATTGTGATGCTATAGGTGCCGCTGGCGGGCAGCGTAGTCGTGTCGATGTAGGAGTTGGTGCCGACGCCGCCCCAGCCCCAGAGGGTGGTGCCATCGGGCTTGGTGATCAGCAGATCATACGCTTTGGTGGCGCTCGTGACCAGCAGCGCGATGCGCTGGCCCTGCGTGCCCTCGAACGTCAGCTTGGCGTTCTGCCCGACCGACGTCGTCGTGACCGATGCCGCCGGACCGCCCGCCGTGATCGTGCCGGTCACGTCGGCGGGCACATCGTAGAGCTTGATCGCGGTGGTGAGCGTCTCGGTGCCACGCGGATTGATGGTAATCGTGTAGGTGCCGGTGGCAGGCAACGTGGTCGTGTCGATATAGGAGTTGGTGCCGACGCCGCCCCAGCCCCAGAGGGTGGTGCCATCGGGCTTGGTGATCAGCAGATCATACGCTTTGGTGGCGCTCGTGACCAGCAGCGCGATGCGCTGGCCCTGCGTGCCCTCGAACGTCAGCCGGGCGTTCTGGCCGATAGCGGTGGTCGTGGTTGTCACCGGATCGCCGCCGACGATGATCGAGCCGCTGAGATCGGCAGGCACATCGTAGAGCTTGATGGATGTGGTCAGCGTCTCGGTGCCGCGCGGGTTGATGTTGATGCTATACGTGCCGGTGGCGGGCAACGTGGTCGTGTCGATATAGGAGTTGGTGCCGACACCGCCCCAGCCCCACAGGTTGGTACCGTCCGGCTTGGTGATCAGCAGGTCGTAGGCTTTGGTGGCGCTGGTCACGAGCAGCGCGATGCGCTGGCCCTGCGTGCCCTCGAACGTCAGCCGGGCGTTCTGGCCGACCGCCGTAGTGGTGGTTGTGACCGGATCGCCGCCGACGATGATCGAGCCGCTGAGATCGGCGGGCACGTCGTAGAGCGTCAGCGCCGTTGTCACCAGCTCGCTGCCGCGCGGGTTGACGGTAATCGTGTAGGTGCCGGTGGCGGGCAACGTGGTCGTGTCGATATAGGAGTTGGTGCCGACGCCGCCCCAGCCCCACAGGGTGGTGCCATCGGGCTTGGTGATCAGCAGATCATACGCTTTGGTGGCGCTCGTGACCAGCAGCGCGATGCGCTGGCCCTGCGTGCCGTTGAAGGTCAGCTTGGCGAACTGCCCCGGCACGATGGTCGTCACCGAGACAGCCGCGCCGCCGGGCGTGATCGTGGCGGTGACGTCGGGCGCGTCGTAGAGCGTGAGCGTCATGCCGCCGGTATACGTGCCCTGCGGATCGACCAGGATCGTGTAGGTGCCCGCTGTCGGTAGCGTCTGGGCCTCGATCAGGCCGCCGCCCGTGCCGATCGAGGTCGCCCCAACCAGCGCGGTGCCGTCGGGCTTAAGGATCGAGACGTAGCTGCTGGGAATCGTCACGCTGCTCATGCCCAGGCTGACCTTCTGCCCGGCGCTGCCGTTGAACGTCAGCCGCGCGTTCTGGCCCGGTACGGTCGTGGCGATATTGAGCGCCGGGCCACCGGGCGTGATCTGGCTGATCACGTCGGCGGCATTGTAGAGGTTGAGCGTGATGTTGCCGGTGTAGGTGCTGCCCGGATCGACCAGGATCGTGTAGGTGCCCGTGGCGGGCAGCGTCCGGTTATCGAGCAGGCCGCCGTTGGTGCCGATCGAAACCGAGCCGAGCGTCGAGCCGTCGGGCGATAGGATCGAGACGGAGGTGGAAGGAATCGTCACGCCGGTCAGATTGAGGCTGACCTGCTGGCCCTGGCTGCCGTCGAACAGGATCATCGCGATCTTGTTGGCGGTGCCCAGCGTGATCGCCTTGCTCTCGCCGATCGCCATGCGTCCGGTGACATCGATGTCTGCGGCGGTAAAGCCCGACGGCGGTACAAAAAAGTCGCTGCTGCTGACGACCTTCCCGGCGGGTGTCGCGACCGAGAGGCGTCCTGAGGCGGCTTTGGTCGGGACCGTCGTCTCGATGCGCGTGCTGGTGACGGAGGTCAGATGCGCCAGCGTGCCGTTGAAGCCGACTTTATTGTTGGCAATCGCGGCCTCGAAGTTAGCTCCATCGATCGTCACCACTGTCCCAGGAGCGCCGACGGTCGGCGTGAAGGCGGTGATCTGCGGAGTGGCCGCCGCCGCCTGCACCGTAAAGGGCGTGCTGCTGGTGACGGTCGCGCCCTGGGTGGTGATCGACAGGGTGCCGCTGGTGGCGCTTGCGGGCACGCTGACGACGATCTGTGTGGCGCTCGCCGAGGTGACGGTCGCCGTCACGCCGTTGAACTTCACCACGTTATCGGCGGCGGTGGCGCTGAAGCCCGTGCCGTAGAGCGTGACGGTCGTGCCGACCGGCCCGGCATTCGGCGTGAACTCGATCAGGCCAAGCTGCGTAGCAGGCCGCCGGGCAATCGAGCTGATGTTGCCGACCTCATCATAGCTGTAGGTCGCGGCATCGCCCCCCGGATCGACGACGCCGGTCAGCCGTCCGGCCTCATCGTAGATGTATGAGATGTCGTCGGGCGATGAGGCGGCGCGAGCCGTGGGTTGGGAATAGGCCGATGGGCCAAGCGATGAGAGAAGCAGACCGAAGATCAGGAGCACGCGGAGCAAGGCGTGCGCGCGGCTAATCGCCTTCATGAGATCCTTCCTCTAGTACCAGGACAAAGTGGACACCGTCAGGCCAACACAAGGTCGGCGGCGACACGGGCAAAGACAGGCTCGTCATAGCGCGTCTTGCTCGACCATGGGGATGTTAAAGACAGCGAGCTACGATGCGAAAGGGCCGACACGTGGAATTCTCAGGCGGGCAGGCTACCACCTTGTGGTGAATGATGGTGATGTTTGGATCGCTGGGGCCTAGATATATTTAAATCTAGACAAAAGGACGGATCAAAGAGTACAGGAGAGGACCGCTGTATCCAATAGTACTAGAGTACTGGTTTGGGACACTACCAGGTAATAGTTTATTTGAAATTTACCTGAGGGCGGGCATGCGTCAAAACGCACGCGCAGGCGCTCAGCGCGTGCTGTAGCCCGGAGGCTGCTCCTGATGAGTGATCTGGGGTTGGGCTATCGTCTGGTCCTAAAGGGTGCATGGGTATAGGCGGCCAAGGATCGTTGAGATTCTGGCTGTGGGGTTTCAACGCGCACGTACCCGGCAGCAAAGAGCACCGCGCGAAGCGGCCATTGCTGCCGGGTGCTCTATCGCCCGCTGGCTATCTCGTTGTTTCGACTGAGCCGGTCTGTCCGCCTGGCTCTGGCTGCTGCCTGAGGCTAACCACGAACCAGATACAGGCGACCACCAGCGTACCTACCGCCGCCACCCGAAAGATGAGCGGTATCGGCAGCGCCGCCAGCGCCTGGCCGGCCAGAGCAGCCGCGAGTGGCGTCGAGAGCGAGATCAGCGTACCCATTGTAGCGAAGACTCGTCCCTGGTAGTTTTGGGGAACTGCCCGCTGCAGGCGTGATACCAGGGGGATCTGGATGAACGGCGTCATGAAGCCCAGCATTGCGGTTATGATCAGCGCGACCAGCAGCGTCTGCGCAAAGCTCAGGCCGATCAGCGCCAGCGTCATGCCCAGCAGCCCCAGCAGAATCGACCACGTGTAGGGCAGACGGTCGCCGATGATCCCGGCAGCCAGGTTGCCCACTAAAAGACCGACCGCGATCGAAGCCGCCAGGAAGCCAAAGCCCTCCACGCCCTGGCCCAGCACCGTATTCGAGAAAAACGGGAAGATCACGTTAACCGGGCTGAGCACGAGATTGATGAAAAAGGCAAGCGCCGTCAACATTAGCACCTGCGTCGTAAAGAAGATGAAACGCAGCCCGCCGATCATGTCGTGCCAGACCGCGCCTGCGCTCAGACGGCTGCTCCGCAGCAGCCCCGGCGGAAAATGGACCAGCCAGAGCGCCAGCGCCGCGATTAAGAACGATAGCCCATCGAGCAGCAGCGCAGCCGGAGTGCCGATCAGGGCGAGCATCACGCCAGCCAGGCTCGCGCCCACGATCATCGCCACCTGCTGCCCGCCCTGGATCGCGGAGTTCGCCCCGGGAAGCGCGCTGTCGGGAACCAGCGTCGGCAGCATCACGCGCAGCGCCGGGCCGTAGAAGATCGTCATCGCGCCCAGGACGACGACCAGAATGTAGAGCTGCCAGATTGCCAGCAAGCCGAGCACATACAGGCCATACACCAGCACCAGAATCATGCCGCGTACGAGATCGGCCATGATCAGTACCAGCCGCTTGCTCGTCCGATCGATGATCACCCCGGCGAGCGGCCCCAGCAGCTTAGGAATCCCTTCCAGCGCCAGGATCGCACCGGCGGCAACCGGGCTGCCGGTCAGCTCCAGCACCAGCCAGAGCAGACCGATTTCCAGAAAGGCATCGCCGAGATAGGACTGAATCAGCCCTGCCCACAGGATGCTGAAGTCCCGGTTCCATAGCTTCGATGGTTGCTCCACGGACATAAGATTGGCCTTCACGTAGCACGTCAATCATCGATAATCGGATACAGCGCCAGAGCTAAGGCATACTCTTGTGGAGCACGGCTATCTTCGGCCTCGGTAAACTCCCGCGCCAGCTCGCTGATCCGCTCGATGAACGATTGTATGTGTGCCTCGTCCAGCGTGCATTGGACGAGCTTGACGACAATTTTGGCATCCGGCGGCGCTTCCGCGAATGCGCGCGCTAAATGCATCTGGATCGAGTTAAGCACAATTTGCGCGCCTGCCGCCTGGGTCTGCTGCGGTGTGCCCTGATCCAGCGCGACAACAATATCCCTGGCCGCCGCCGTGTAGTACACCTCGCCGCGCCCCGCCTCCTGGACCTGCTGATGAATCAGGATCAGATCGCGCTGCATCAGCTTGTCGATCATATATTGCACCCGGGCGCGGTTCATATTCAGCCGCATCGCAAGCTGCCGCGTGGTGGTCGGGTTGCTCATCATCGCGCTGAGCACCTGGAAGCCGCCCTCTTGCAGGAGTTCGAGATCATCCTGTCCCAAAATGACCTTCTCGCGCTCAAGGCGCGCTTGCTGGTCGTCCATAGATTGCTCTTTCCGTTTGTCCCATCAGCTCGTGCAGAATCAGGCACTCTGTTGGGAAGCCAGCGTACGCGATTCCACATCAGAAAGGGGAATGCTTCGGGGATGCCCACCGCCGGGTGCCATGCCGGGGTACCATGTCCTAATGGCACCCGCATAGATCCCGGGCTGGCACTCGTCCTGGCACCCGCCCCAGCCTCGCGGCGCACTAGATCAGTTGTAGCAACTCTTCGTCTTGCGGCCCAAACCCGACCATCGCGATATTTTTGGGGATGAAAATCTCCTCTGCCAGCCGGACAATATCCTCGGCCTGAACCGTCTCGATCCGGCGCGTCTCAAGATCCACAAAGAAATCGTCGTTGCGCGTCGCGCGCCGACCGAGGAGCTGGAGGTGCTGCGGGCTATTTTCGAGCGTCATCAGCACTGCGCGTGTCCTGCTAGCTTTGACACGCGCCAGCTCTGCCTCGTTGACGCCGTCGGCTTTGATGCGCGCGATCTCCTGCTGAATGGCCGCGTGTGCTCTGGGCAGATCCTCTCGATTGCAGTTGACCCTGATCGCAAGATAGCCGCCCAGGGCATACGTTGTCGGGTAGGCGTGGACCAAGTAGGCCAGCTTTTGTTTTTCGCGCAGCTCGACGAAAAGCCGTGATTTTAAGTCGCCGCCTAAAATATCGGCCAGCAGATCCATCGCATATCGATCGCGCGAGTCGGATGGAACGCCGACATACCCGATCAGCAGATCGATGCGAGAGCTGTTGGTGGGCAGCGCGGCCAGCCGTGGCTCGGTGACGACGATCGGATCGCTGAAGTTGCGCGGCGAGCTTTCCCACGGCTCGAAATAGTGGTCGACCTGCTCCACAAATGAGTCGACGTCGATCGGGCCAAGCGCGACGAGGCTGGTACGCTCCGGCACATAGTGCAGGTGCAGCCGCTCCTCTAGCTCCTGCCGATCGAAGCGCAGAATATTCTCTTTCCGCCCGATCACAAAGAGGCCGAGCGAATGATCGCCCCACAGGGCATGATCCAGCAGCTCCTTCAGCACGGCGCTGGAAGAGAAATGCATCGCGTGCTCATGCAGAATGATCGGGCGCTCGTGCTCGATCGCCGCGTCGCTCACATGGCGTGAGCTGACGAGCAGACTCAGGGCATGGAGCACCTGCTCGATCTGCTTCGGCAAGCAGGTGAGCATAAAGCGGGTATACTCTTTACTCGTCGCCGCCTCGTAGCTCACGCCCGCTTCAAGCAGGCTATTGAGCAACTCTTGAAGGTGCTGAGGCAGGTAGTTTGGGTTGAAGACGACATGCTCGATGAAATGCGCCGCGCCGCTGGTCTGAAGATCCTCATCTTGTGTGCCGTGACTGATGAATACGCCCAGATTCACCGTTCGCTGGTGTGCTTGCTGTTTCAGCTTGATTTGAAGGCCACTGCTCAACACAGTATGGATGATGGTTTCTTTTGCCATGATTCTTGTCACCGCCGCTGTCGGGTGCCGGAAGAGATGCTCGCGCCGGTATGCCAGGCGCGTACAGGTAGCGTTACGGCATCAGTCGTCTCACGCCTGCGGACCAAACCTGGTGGCCGCGCTAATCCTTGACGATACTGATGCTGATCGCCTCGTAGGTCGGCAGCGTGTCGCCGGTCATGGCGTAGCCCTGGATCTCCGCCGCGTCGGACGCGGCCAGTTGCGCCTTGATCGCCTCGATCAGCTCGGCGTTCTTGATCACCAGCTCTCCCTGCTGGTTGAACGCGAGGTCATCGCGGCTGAGCCGAATCTGCTTGGGGGCGGGATTGTGCATCTTCTCCATCCTCATCCTCCTGAAATAAAGGTTACAGGAGCCGTGAACTGCTCCCACAACCTGCGAGGTTTAGAACTCGACGACGAGGCTAACCTTGACCGCCTCGGCTTCCGCCGAGGTCATCTCTGCGGGAGTGCCCTGCATCACCTGCTCAAGCGCCTCCTTGTCGATGATCAGTTCGCCCTTTTCGTTGACCTGGAAGTCGTTGCGGTCGAGCTTGAGTTCTTTCCGTCCATGTTTACCTGCGTCGGCCATGATCTTCCTCCCGTGAGCTGGTTGAACGCGCGGTCATCGCGGCCAACCTGAAACTGCCTGGGCAGGATTGTGCATCTGCTCGATGCGCATACGTCTGAAACAAAGGTTGTAGGAGCGCGGGTGGCTCCTACAACCTGCGAGATTTAGAACTCGATGACGATGCCAACCTTGACCGCCTCGGCTTCGGGCGAGGTCGACTCAGCCGGCGTGCCCTGCATGGCCTGATCAAGCGTGTGCTTGTCGATGACCAGTTCGCCCTTTTCGTTGACCTGGAAGTCGTTGCGGTCGAGCTTGAGTTCTTTCCTGCCCTTGCTGCCTGTGTCGGCCATGATCTTCCTCCCGTGTGTTATAGCTCATGCGTACAAGGTATTCGTCTCCGACAACATGGATCTCAAGCGGTGGACACCACCTCCTCTGCTACAGAGTCGGCTATAGGGATGACTATGTGATCTCCCGACGATTGCCCAAATGTCTGGAGCACCTGCTGGAAGCGCTCCAACACCTGTTTTTTCGGGGAGTAATCACCAAGCGGAATCGCCAGACTGAGGTAGGAGTGATCTTCTCTGAGCATCAAGCCCTGCTCCAAGAGTGGCTGAAACAGTTCCTCAACTGCCGTCGCGGAGGCTGTCTCACCAGTGTGCTCTTCGACGACTTGCCGAAGCTGGCTGATATTCCGCGCGGTATCACAGGCGATGTACAGGATACGCTGCATGCCGGTCAGCACGGTCAACGGCTTTTGGGCAATCGGGCGCAGATCCCAGATCATCAGGAAGGTTTCTTTATCGACCGAGAAAAGGTCGCTGTTGACGTACTCGTTACGCCAGACGACGATCTGCTCCGCGAGCGGCTTGGTATAGCTCAAGACCTCCTGCGGCTCGCGGTACTCGAAGGTGAAGTAGTAGGCGAGGTTGGCGACGACGCTGGGCGGGAAGGGATACATATAGCGGTAGGCCGGATAGGGCTGGACATTGATAAAGCCCAGCTCCTCCGCCTGATCGAAGTTGGGGCTGAAGCGATCCAGGCGGATCGTCGCGGCTGCGCTCGGCGGCCTGAGATGCGTCAGCAGCGGCGCTAGCTCGGCCATCCGTGCGTACGATTCGGGCGACTCGCGCGGAAAGCCCCAGAGCACGTTCCAGAAAGCTCTGATGCCAAGCTCTTTGCACCATTTGAGCAACTGGATGTTTTGCAGCGCTTTGACGCCCTTGTGCATCAGCTCAAGCACATCGCTGCTCAGGCTCTCGATGCCCGGCTGAATCAGGGTGATTCCGGCATCGCGCAGCAGGCGCACCTGCTCCTTGCGCAGATTGGCTTTGACCTCGTAGAACAGCTCAAGGTCGAGCTGTCGCGCGGCCAGCTCCGGCACGAAGTCCTTGAAATACTTGTAGTCCAGAATGTTATCGACGACCGAGATCGGATGATTTGGGTATTTCTCGGTCAGGAAGAGCAGCTCCTTCAAGGCGCGCTCCGCCGACTTGCTGCGGAAGGTCATGTTCGACCCATTGAGGCCGCAGAAGGTGCAGTGGTTTTTCTCGCCCCACCAGCAGCCGCGCGATGTCTCGAACATCAGCCGCGCGTCGCGGAATTCGCTCAGGTTATAGGCGGCAAACTGCTCGAAGAAGTCATCGTAATCAGGGATCGGCAGCAGGTCCATGTTGGTGACGGAGGCGGCGATCGGGTATTTGCCGTTGATGGCGATGAAATCGACGTTCCTGCGGGTGTACACGCCTCGGAGATCGTCCACTGAGCGGCCTGCTTTGACGCGCTGCACGATCTCTGGGAAGACGAAATCGCCCTCGCCCGAAACCACGGCGTCCAAAAATGCGAACTGGCGAACCGCCTCAGCGCCCATCACGCCTTCGCAGTTGGCCCCGCCGAACACGATAACGATCTCAGGATCTGCCGCTTTGATCCGCTTGGCGAGCGCCAGCGACGGAATCTGCTGCTCGAAGACGCTGGTGAAGCCAACGATGCGCGGACGACGCTTGAGCACGTCCTGCGCGCACTCATCAAGAAAGCTCTCGACCTGAGCGCGCACCCGAAGCACATCCTCGATAAAGCTATCGGGGAGCGGGTTCCATGCCTGCGCTTCGAGGTGGCCCGGCGCGCGGCGATGGAGCACATCCTCCATGTAGCCATCGAAGTCGAGCTGGTCTGCGCCAAAGAGCGCGCTGGAAAAGGTCCACTCGCCCACCAGATCGAACGAGGCCGCCTCGTTGGCGATGCGCTCGTAGGTCTGAGGGCTGATGCGCTGCGCAAAGCGCATGGTGAAGTACAGCACCTCGGCGGAAATGTTCAGCGGTCCGAGCGACGCCTTGAGCAGGCCAAGCGCAATCGAGGGCTGCATCAGCGGTCCAAAGGGCATGCTCACGAGCACAACGTCGCGCTGCTGGACTGACGATTCTTCGGCATGACTGGCAGCCGGAGATTGCTCGGTAATCATGGGCATTTCCTCCACCACGTTCTACCGCTTACAGAACGCTATGCGGTTGTATTCCAGGTGATCTCCGGCGGCACGGGCTGTGATGCGTGGACGGAGGCGCAAGAACATACAGCGTACCGCAGACGCCTTTAGGAAGTGCTATTTCCTTGCGAACAGCGGCGCACAGGCGATGATGTAATGCCTGGATGGAGGCGCACGGCGATATGCCGGACAGAAGCCGTTTGTGTAGAGCTTTCCAGTTATGAGCAGTGGCGCGCAGGCGGTGATCTGATGCCTGGATGGAGGCGCGCGGCAATATGCCGGACAGAAGCTATCTTTTGGGTGCTGCGTAGCGAGGTGGGTGGTGCGCAGGAGCGGAGCCGTGGGGTGTTGCGCGCACAGGTTTCGGTGGTGTGTAGATGATTTGTGAACTGAACTTCTTGTTCGGTTTTCCTCGGTGCCTACTACATTACCCTATATGCAGCCGATTGTCAACACCCTGTTTTATAAGAATTATAACCCGGTAAACGTTGTCGCAATCTCCTTTTTTGCCCACCGCAGCGCTGTCGCAACGTCAGCGCTGCTCATCGCCGTCCGGCTGCAGCCCAGGCGCTCGGTTGGCGGCCAGCGCGCGCAGAATAACCTTGATCTGCGAAAGGTTGAGGCCCGGATGCTTGCCAAGAATTCTGGCGACGATGCCGGTGATATGCGGCGCGGCAAAGCTATTGCCGGTCGCGGTGATCCGGCCTCCCTGCTGCCAGGCCACCTCGACATCGATGCCGGTCGCGCCGAACTCGACCGGCGGCCTCGGATTGCAGTAGAACAGGTACGGATCGTTCAGATCGTGGGCCGCGACCGAGATCACCGAGGCGTACATCGACGGGTAGCTCGGAATCGGCATGTTGTTGGCCGCCGTCACGAGGATCACATTGCGGAAGTAGGCCTGATCCGCCAGGTCATGCAGCAGCGCGAAAAAATCTTTTCGGGTTGTGCCCAGGCTCAGGTTGCAGACGTGCATGTCGTGCTCGATCGCCCAGCGCAGCCCGGCGGCAAAGATCGCGCCCCGACCGGAGAGGCCCGGCCCAAGCACGCGGATGCTGTAGAGATCGCAGGTGGGTGCGATAGCGCGAATGATCCCGGCGCAGGCGTTGCCGTGTCCAAAGACATCGGCGTGCGGCGCGGTATCGTAGATCAGACCGTCCGGCCCTTCGCTGATCGAGACGTAGCCGCCGATCCGCCCGCCGATCGCCGGATGGGCCGCGTCGATGCCGCTGTCGATGACGGCGACGCGCACGCCCTGGCCGGTGCTGCCGCCCCAGGCCCACTCGCGGGTGATGTTTTCTAGCGGCTCAAGCGGCGCGATCTGCGGAATCGCCCCCGGCGCGAACTGCTCGCTCCATGCGGGCTGCGACGCGCTCATCACGGCCCTCCGATCTGGCTCTCCGGCGCTGGCCGCGCCCGGAGATAGTCGGCAAAGCTCCGCAGGATCGTCTGGCACGTCTTCAGCTCGCTCTCGCCCTGCACCGTGATCTCCTGAACCAGGCGGGCTAGCTCAAGCGTTTGACGATAGCGCGGGTCGGCCTGCGCATCGGCGATGAATGCTTCCACGCGCTCGCGCATGCGTCCGCTCTGGTCGATGGCGGCGCTGCCCAGCCCAACCAGCGCCTCGCCGATCAGCACGGTCAAGTGCTGATCGGTCCATGATTGTTCGATCGCCACGGCGGCCTGGTTGGCAAAGATCCCCAGCAGATGCATATCGGCGGGGCTGAACGAGTCGGCTCCTTCCTTGTCGAGCAGCTCAAGCACGCCAATGATCTGGTCGTTGAAGAAGAGCGGAACGCACAGGATGCTCTGCGGCATGTAGCCGACGCTGCGCGCAATATCCGAGGCGTGGCGCGCATCGTTCTGCACGTCGGCGATGGCGATGGCCTGGCCGGTGAGCGCGACGAAGCCCGCGATCCCGTGGCCCAGCGGGACCCGAAAATGCTTGACCGTCTCGGCGCTCCCGCCAAGCGCCACCTCGAAGGTTAGCTCCTGGGTCGTCTCGTCCACCAGAAAGAGCGCCGCTGCCCGCGCCGAGATCACGCTGGCGGCGGTCTGGACGATCATCTCCAGCAGGCGGGAGTGCGTCATCGGCGCG